>JALTEE010000024.1 GCA_027007865.1 bacterium | reverse complement strand
ATATTGATTATTGCGGGTGAACCATCCGGTGATTTGCAGGCATCTTTTCTTGTTAAAGAATTTTTAAAAATCGCACCAGATACTTACTTCTGGGGTTTTGGTGGTGAAAAGATGCAAAATGTCGGCGTCAACACGATTGTCGATGTATCTGAACTTGCCGTTATGGGACTTTTCGATGTAGTCAAGCACCTCCCGCGATTGAAAAAAATTATGAGGATGTCTCTCGCAGAGGTCGATAAACGACATCCCGCGGGCGCGATTCTCGTCGATTATCCGGGATTCAATCTTTCTATTGCACAAAAGTTAAAGGCAAGACAATTAAAAGTGGGATATTATATTTCGCCGCAATTCTGGGCATGGGGCGAAAAACGAGTCGAAAAAATCCGAAAATTCGTAGATAAATTGGTCTGCATACTGCCCTTTGAAAAAGAATTTTATGCGAAGCACGATATCGATGTCGATTATGTCGGGCATCCTCTTGTGGACATCGTTGCTCCCGAAATGGGCGAGAATAAATTCAGAGAATTTGCGCAACTCGGCGATGCGGATTTTATCGCGCTGCTGCCTGGCTCGCGTGAAAAAGAAATTTTGCGCATTCTACCGACGATGCTCGAAGCATTTGACATCCTGCAGAAAAAACATCCATCGCTTTTCGCAATTGTGGCTGCTGCAAGTGGAGTGGAAGAAAGTGTGGAAAAATTGCTCCCAAAAAATGATAGGATAAAACTTGTAAGTGGTTCGACATATTCTGCGCTAAAATATGCTCGTGGCGGGATAATCGCATCGGGCAGTGCTACGCTCGAAGCAATGATTTCGATGCTGCCATCGGTCGTGATGTATCGCATCGACCCGCTGTCCTGGCGCATCGGGAAGACGATGATTAAAGCGCCGCACATCGCTCTGGCGAACCTCGTTGCTGGGGACAGAATTTTTCCCGAATTTATCCAGAACATTTCGCCGCCAAAAATTGCCAATGAAATGGAAAAAATTTTATTCGACGATGCACAACGAGAAAATATGCTGCAAAAAATGAGCGCCGCAGTAAAAAAACTCGGTTCTGGTGGTGCAGCGAAAAACGCCGCAGAAATTTTTGCGAAACTATTCTTTTGATAGCCGAAGCATCTTGCTCCCACTAAATTGAAATGCCGATGTAATCGGAACTCGCTATGACTATCGAAAGAAAAAATCGGACAAATTAGGATAGTTCCACAATTTCGCGTAAAATAGTTTTAAAAATTTCACTCTCCACGATTTCCGTTCTAATTGCGACTGCGAAAGTGTCCGGTGGCTCGAATTCGCCGATACGCACAGCATCTTTTTGCGTCGTCAACACCATATTCGCACCGCTTTTTTCCGCTTCGCTAATTACTGCACCAATTTGGTTTATTTTGTAAAAATGATGGTCGCGAAAAAATAGTTTGCCAACAACTATTGCACCGAGAGACTTTACCGTATCGAAGAATCTGTCGGGACGAGCGATGCCCGATGCGATGAAAACCTTTTTGCCCGCAACCCGAGACGATGGAAGCATCTTTTCAAAATCGCCAACAGGATGAATTCCATCGACAATGGTTTTTCGATGAAATATTTTTATGTTTTCAGGCAGGATTTTCCCTATTCCTTCCGAATCGATTTCCTGCGGCAATATTGCGATTGCTCGATTATTGTCTCCGAGATTTTTCAATCGCCACAATCCATCTCTGCGAGTACCGAACGGGAAAAGTCCTATGTTATGCTCCTTTCCTGTGAGCATTATCACATCGAGGTTTCGCTGCAATTGCAAATGCTGAAATCCATCATCGAGAATATATGTATCCGCTTCATCTGCAAGTGCCATTCCTGCCTTGTATCTATTGTGATGCACCACAATCGGGACAGACGGCAACATTTTTGAGAGCAACATCGGTTCGTCTCCGCAGGATTGCCATCTACCATCGCCGTTGCGCAAGACTATATAATCTTTTGTTGAACGACCATATCCCCGCGCGAGAATTGCAGGTTTCCGCCCCTGCGACAGCAGAATCTTTGCAATATATTCTACGGTTGGGGTTTTTCCTGCACCACCTAAAATAATGCTGCCAACACTGATTACTGGATATGGTAGATTTTTCCTGTAAAATATTCCATTGCGGAATGCTTGCCATCGCAGCGATAGCAAAAAACCGGGGAAAATGTCTGAAATTGTCGATAATATATTCATAAGAATCTATTTCAAATACACGATTCGTTTCATTATGAAATTGTTGTTTTCTGTTGCCACTTTGACGAAATATATTCCACTGGATACTGATTTATCGGGCATCCAGATGAATGTGCGGGCATTGTTCCCCTGTTCTTTGTTCGCTGTTAATTGTTCATCGACTACATTCCCGCGCGAATCGTATATCGCTATATCCGTAAGTGTTTGGCGCGCCAAGCCCCTACTATCAAAAATCGTGATTTTGCAAGACGAATTGAACGGATTTGGATATGCAGATATGGACAATTCGCCTGGAACTAATTTATTCGCATCGATTCTCTCAAACGGGGAAATCACAAATAGGCAAGATGTTTCCGACGATTTGTTTCCGAGACTGTCCCATATCGAGATGTCGAACGCTCCATCCCAACCGAACCACGGGAAAACGACCCAATTATAAATAGTATCAATAGAAGCGATATCGGCGATAGAATCGTCTTCGAGTGTCAAAATCGTTCGTCCGCCGGACAAATTGCTATCTTGCACAGACCATTCGATTTTCACCGTGTCGTTCGCTATAAATGTATCGGCGAAATCGGGGCAAAATGGCACAGTCCAATTTATGCGCGGCGGGATGTTGTCGAAGCAAAAATTCGGCGCATTGTAAAATCGAATCTGTCCGAAAAGCGAGATTTTATATAAAAATCCTCTTCCGTAATCGAGCACCCATAAATTTGTTCCATCCCAGGCAGCACCTTCTGCTCCTGTGGCGAGAACCACCGCTCCTGTGGGGATTTCATATACGATGCGTTTCTCGTGAACATCGATGCCATAAACGATGTTATCATTGCTGTAACACCAGAGCAAACCAAGTCCCCACGCTAATCCGTCTGCGCAAGTGGCAGGAACCGAGAGACCGAAATCGGAGAAAAACATCGTATCGACAAGCGAGAAATCCGTTGTGTCGAGTGCGATAAAAGTTCCTTCGCAAAAGCATACCCAAAGATTTTCACCGTCGAACGCCGCACCTTCGAGATGAGTGGATGTTCCGGGTAAATCCCACCAGTCGCCGCGAACGACATTCGATTCTCCCGTCTCAAAATCGTATTCTTTCAAAAGCGTTCTTGTGTCTTCCGTCCAGAAAAGGCGGTCGCCTGCAAAAGCCATATCGGAAGGGCCGACGGTCACAGAGCCGATGTAAAAACTGTCGCCGGGTATTACATCGGGCATCGAATACGGTCGCACCCAGCAGTCGTGAGTGCTGTCGTTGTGAAACAGAATCCACAGTTGTCCGTGTCGATAGCCCAATCCAAATGTTTGCACTAACGGCTCAAGCGTATCCATCACGCGGAAGGAATCCTCGACGGAATATTCCGATAGTATCGAGTCGAACACGGCGAAACGCATTTTAAGTCCGCACTTTTCGGCGGCGCCGATGTCGTTCCCGATGTCCCATAAGAAGCAGTGTCGGATTCCTTCTGTCGACGCGGAAACGCGCCAGCCTTGGTTCGGAGAAGGATATGCTGAAAGCGTGTCCAATATTGTAACGACCGAAATGTCCCAGGTCGAACTGGTATCTGTCCAAGCGGCTTGCGTGTTCATAGCGAGTGTGCTATCATAAATATTGTGCGCTTTGTAGCAAATCTTTATCAATCCGCTGCCATCGGTGAATTGCTCGACAGAGATGCTATCGACATAAGTCTGTGCAAACATCAAAGATGGGGCAAGCAGCAGACACCCGAACAGCAGCGCAAAACACAATTTGTTAAAATATTTCATCATTACCCTCCGAATATTTATTCCCATTTTCACTATTTCATCTTCTTTTCTATCAATTTATACAATTAATACAATATTGCATCTATTTTTTTGTCGGTTATCTCGATTTGTTTCCGGATGATTTTTTGCAATTTATTTCGGACAGGCAACTTCAGTCGTCTGCCACTGGCGGTGCACTGAAGTTCGCCGTTCACCTGTGCTTCAGCGAGCCGTTTGTGAAGTGCGGACAAATATTTATTAAAAATTGGACTCTTTACATACATG
>JALTEE010000023.1 GCA_027007865.1 bacterium | reverse complement strand
ATTTTTTCCTCATCGGGTTTTTGAAGTCCCGCTTCGTCGAGTTCGTTCAGTTCGAACTCCATAAGCCGTTGCTGCCGAAGGATTTCATCCTTTTGAGAGCGCAATTTATCGAGTTCATCTGCAGCCTTGTGATAGCGATGAAATAATTTGCTCACTTCGTTCACAATCCCGCCGGAGCCCGCTAATCCTGCGAAATCGTCGAGAAGCGAAAGATGAGTGTTTCTATCGAGCAACAATTGGTGTGAATGCTGTCCGTGCAAATCCACGAGGAAATCGCCGATTTTCCGCACAGTCTCGGCAGAAACAGGATTTTCGTTTATCCAAAAACTACTTCGCCCGTTCGCTGTTATTTTTCGAGAAATGACTACTTCATTTGCATCGAAGCCCGATTCTGTCAAGATTCTGCGAGCATATTTTGCAGGGTGAAATTTTGCGACAATTTTCATACTTTGTGCGCCATTTCGGATTTTATCGGTTCCGCCGCGCCCGCCGAGAAGAAGTTGAAGTGCACCGACGATGAGCGATTTTCCCGCCCCTGTCTCACCTGTTATCACGCAAAGTCCGTCGTCGAAATCGAGCGAAAGTTTTTCTATTATCGCATAATTTTCTATGTGAAGTTCGGAAAGCATTTTTAAAACAGACTTACTTTGACTTTTAGATATTTACTCGGATTTTTCTTAATATCTTTCACGAGCGAATCGAGTCCTGCAATCGACGATGCCATCTTTTCATACAACTGTCGGTCGCTTATCAGTGCGCCTGTCGTTCCTTTCCCGCTCTGGATTTGCGATACGAGCGTATCGATTCTTCCCACAGCGGAAATCATATTGTTATACAATGTTTTATCGCGGAGAAGCATTTTTAATGTTCCTTCGCCTCGTTTGAGCGTATCTGCGAGAGCAGCAAGTTCCGTAAGCGCTTGACTGGAATGCCAATATAGTGTGGTATCGTTAAAAAGCAGTCCTATCGTTCCTTCATTTCGCTCGACTTTCGCCGCCATTTGTTCGACTGAATTTAAGAATTTTTCGAGGTTGAAATAGAGACTCGAATTATTTACCAATTTACCCAGCGTGCCTTCGCCTTTATTTATCTTTCTCGCTATGTCCTTGAAGGAATGAACAGTCGCTGTAACATCGTCGAAGACATTGACACCTTTGGATAAAAGTCCTTCGAAATCTATCGGATTAGCGCTAGTGATATAATCGCCGTTTTGCAGCACTCTTTTATTCGGGGTTCCAAGCGAAATTGCGACATATTTGTCTCCCAACAGACCGAGTGTTCCAATTCTTGCGTTGCTATCCTCTCTGATAAGGTCTTGCACACCGCTTTTAATTTTCATTCTGATTTCGATGCGAGTGCGCCCTGTCGTATCGTTTTTTATAAATATTATATCCGATACGGAGCCGACATTAACACCGGCGAGCCAGACAGGAGCGCCGACTTGAAGACCGTTGACCTTGTCCATTCTGGCGCGAAGTTCGTATCTATGGCGCAGCAATCCCTCCTGCCCACTGATAACAATTATTGCCGCCATAGCGAGCAAAAATGCAGCACTTATCAATCCACCTACCGCTATTCGCTTGTCCATTTTACTTTTTATCATAGCCACTATTTCGACCTCCTGAAAAAAATCATTTTATATTTAAAAATTCCTGCAATATTTCCCTTGGCTCCGCATCTGCAATAAAATCCTGCATTTCTTTGGCACTCGATTTCAAAACCTCATTTCGATTTCCTGTAAATGCGATTTTGCCGTCGTGAATAAATGCGAAAAAGTCTCCTACTGTGAGTGCGCTGACCATATCGTGGGTTACTACCACAGATGTCGTTCCATATTCATTTTGAGTTCTTTTAATCAGCAAATTTATCTTCGATGCTGTGATGGGGTCGAGCCCCGTTGTCGGTTCGTCATAGAAAATGTATTCTGGCTGTGCAATGAGTGCACGAGCGAGTGCAACACGCTTTTTCATCCCACCCGATAATGCTCCCGGCAATTTCTCCGCTGCTTCGGGAAGTTCCACAAAATCGAGAAGTGCCATAACCCGTTTGTCGATTTCATCGAACGACAATTTTGTGTTTTCAAGAAGCGGATATGCAACATTTTGCCAGACCGTCATCGAATCGAACAGTGCAGAACTTTGAAAGAGCATTCCGATTTTCCTACGGATGGGCATCATTTCGCTATCGGAAAAGTTCGATGTATCCACTCCACCGATAATAATTTGTCCTTCGTCTAACGGCAACAAGCGCAGGATTACTTTTAGAAGAACACTTTTGCCACATCCCGAGCGACCGAGAACGACTGTGGTTTTCCCTTTTGGAATTGAAAGAGTAATACCTTTCAAGACTTCCTGTATCCCGAACGATTTTTTTATGTTGAAAAGTTCTATCATTTTCTACATCCCGAGAAACCATATAAGAATTTGCGTGATAAAATAATCACCTACTAAAATTAATACGGACGATACAACGACAGAGACAGTAGTGGATTTTCCGACGCCCGCTGTTCCGCCTGTTGTTGTGATACCCATATGGCATGCTGTCCAAATTATCATTATTCCGAATATGAGAGGCTTTATAAGTCCCATCATTATATCATTGACTGTTAGTGGATGCATTACAGTTTTCCAGAAAAATTGTGGAGAAATTGCAAATGTTGCATTTGCAATAAAGAGTGCGCCGAGAATTCCCAGACCATCGGCGATAACCGACAGCATTGGAACCATAATTGTTCCCGCAACGAGTCTTGTCGTAACGAGTTTTTTTACAGGGTCGGTTCCCATAGCACGCATCGCATCGATTTGTTCTGTAACTTTCATCGAACCGAGTTCGGCTGCTGTGCCGGCACCGACGCGACCTGCGACAACTAATCCCGTTAGCACGGGACCGAGTTCGCGTATCAGAGAGAGGGACACGAGTGTTCCCACATACATTTTCGCACCGAATACAGCCATTTCGTGTCCGCTCTGCAATGTGAGAATCATTCCTGTGAAAAAACTTGTCAGCGCAACGATTGGAAGAGATTGCACGCCAATGGCATACATCTGATTAAATGTTTCGTTTATATATAGCGGGCGGACAAATAAGCCGCCGAGGACGCGAAGACCGAGCGAAAAATAGTCCGAAATCGATATGAAAAATTGTCGCAATTCTTTGAACATTGCGTAGCGCTCCAATTCCTGTGATTAAAGTTGTAGGTTCAAAAGATATTACTCAAAATCGTTTTTAAGATAATCCTGCAAATTCGCTTTTCTTTTGATTTCCTCGTTCAGTCTTTCCACGAATGACATTGCTGGATTTTCGCCGAAAACCCGCAGCATAAAATTCATTGCTATAACTTCGGAAATTGCGGTCAGATTTTTACCCGGGGACACAGGAATTGTAACGATAGGAATTTGCACACCGAGTATTGTCGTGAACTGCTTTTCGAGGCCAAGTCGCTCATAATCCTCAAGTTCCTCCCACATTGCCAATCTCACCTCCAATTCGACTCTTTTTTGCATTCTTATAGCGCGCACTCCGAAAAGCCGCTCTATATCCACAATTCCAACGCCTCTGATTTCCATATGATGTCCGAGCAGGTTCGTTCCCGATGCGGTAAGGACATTTTCGCTGTGCTTTTTTATTTCTACGACATCGTCTGCGACGAGTCTATGTCCGCGCTCCACAAGGTCGAGGGCGCATTCACTTTTCCCGATGCCACTTTTGCCCGTGTAGAGCATTCCCATTCCATATACATCCATCATCGTTCCATGAACATATACCTTTGGTGCAAATACGGTATCCAACCAGACTGAAATTTTATTCATCAATTCCACAGTGGATAGCCTACTGACGAAAAGCGGAATTTTCCGATTATCAGATATTTCGAGCATCAATGGCGGTGGAACAATATTTTTGCTGATAAAAACACAGGGAATATCGAAACCGAATAATTTTTCGATGACGCCACGCAATTTATCCTTTTCGAGGCTTTGCAGGTAGGACATCTCGTTTTTACCGAGAACCTGAACACGTTCGTATGCAAATTCTTCATACCAGCCCATAAGCGCCATACTCGGTCGTTGAACTTCGCGGCTCTCGAAAAAATTATCCAATCCTTCTGCGCCGGATAGAAGGGTTAATTCGAGAATTTCCTTGCGACTTTCAAAAAGTTCTTTAACTGTTAATTTTTCCACGCAAACCTCCAAATGCGATTACCAAATTACCAATCACAAATTACCAC
>JALTEE010000022.1 GCA_027007865.1 bacterium | reverse complement strand
GATTGAAATTGTATATAGATGTTAATGTTGCAGGAACAGATGACCCCGATATTTCTCTTGGACCGAGTTATTCGAGTTTAGGAATGATAGTTCGAGGTGCGGATGTTCCCGGATATTGGCAGGCATATCAAGATTATTTCGGTGGCGGTGAAGTTGCACGAGGAATATTAAGAGGATTGGCTTGCACGCCCCCCGACCTATTTGCAATTGGGGATTACCCAACTGGAATGGGAACTTTCCCGTGGATATTTCCCGATTGTCATCCGGATAGCATTACTTGGCGAGCATTTGTCAACACATCGACCTCGGATGTTGCAGCCGTATGGCAATGGGAACCATCTGTGCTCAATCCGGGAGAAAATTTTACCTATGTAACTTATTATGGCTTTGGGTATGCGGGAACCGATACTGTGCCTATCATAGTAGATTTGAATGTAACAGATGTCGGTATAGATAGTTGTCATACCGATACTATTACAACAGCAACATCTATAATTTCTCAGCAGGATATGTCTTTCCCGCCTTTAACCTATTTCAATGATACAATTTGTATATATCCGCCGGATCCGATAACTGTGGATACTATGGTTTGGAATGATAGCATAGTTGGCGGGCATATTTTGGATTCGAACTGTGTGATTTTCGATAGTCTGCCTGCATATCAACCTGTAAGTATTGTGTGGACACTAAATGTTCCTTCTTGGTTATCGACAACAGGTTTGGTTGACAGTATATGTTATTACGCAAATTCGGGTAATGCAGTTATTCCCACAAACGGATGTCAGGCTTTCCCTGAAATACCCGCAATTTCGGGTATTGCACCACATATTAACTTCGATCCGTTTGGCACTTCACCGCCTTCTTTTGTAAATTGTTCTACTTTTACTGTCGATGTGGAATATACTGAGGATGAAGAGATAGTTATTAGTTCGTTTATTCCAGTAATAAATGGGATTGCATCGCCGGATTACCTATTACACCCGTTGCCGAGTAACCCGAATCACGGAATTTTCAATATCGAACCGCCGGGTTCCGTGCTATTCGCTACTGGAACTCTATCCATTGAAATCCCATCGCCAGAAGATATATATGGATGTAACGAATTTGATACTCTTAAAGCGACAATCGTTCTTGATACGATACGCCCGAAGGTTTCCGAACTTTTCCCCTGTGATACTATCGTCAATGACCCATTACAGCCGATTTCGTTTCTCGTGAGCGACTCTTTATCGGGTGTTCGGGAAGATAGTATAATTTTCACCGTGCAAATTGATGATGGCATTCCTCTCGAATTACATCCAGGAATGTCGCATGTTTCCACTTTTTCCACCGACTCATTAGCGATTGCGGTAACATATGCACCATCGGTGAGTTATCCTTTCCCCAGTGAAACAACAGTTACAGTGTGCGTCAATCGCGCTGTGGATTATGTCGAAGTTTGCTCTGCGAATGTATTCATCGACACAACTTGCTGCACATTTTTAGAAGATTATACCGCCCCACGCGTAACTTTTATCACGCCACCGGAGAGCGCATATATCAGTTGCGATACTCCCCATGTCTGTTTGCAAATTACCGATTTGAATGGGTTTACAACTTGGCCTGATTCGGAATTTCAGGTTAGCATAAATGGATACAACTACAGACTCAGCGACCTCTCTGTAACACTTGACACGCTCGATTCGGTTACCTATGAAATTTGCATCGATGATGTATATAATGTTCCGTATTTTTCCGGCACGGAAGTTTGCGTTTCGATTAGTGCACTTTCAGATACTATCGGGAATGTCTATGCAGCGGCGGATTCCCATTGTTTCTGGCTCGATTTGGAAGGTCCGCAGATATATAATCCAGCACCTCCGTCAGGCTCCTTCGTTTCTGCGCCGACAGGAGTTGTGCTGGGAACATTAGCCGTATTCGATGAGTTGACAGGTGTTTCGGACAGTGGAGTAGTTATCAGCGCATACATAAATGGAATACCAAATGGAACATTGAGCGAGACGGATTTCACGGTTGACAGTACCCAAATTATCCTTTATCCTACTATGAGCGGAGTTGGCTATTTAGATACACTGCGTTTCTGCGTAGATTCGTTATATGACCTTGCTGCATTGTGTGACCCAAACAATGTCGATTCTTCGTATTGCGTAGAATATATTGTTGATAATATGCCGCCGGAAGCGGAACTTATTCATCCATTCGAGGGAGCGCATTCAGCGTGCTGCGGAGGTGGTCCCGTCTGCATCAGATTGACCGATATTTCGGGTGTGAATTACGATGCGACATTGCTCCAAATCGGTGGAGCAACAGTTTCAGGTGCGTTGTGGGCTTGGTTCCCCGACAGCAATATGCTCTGTGGAACAGTTCCGATGACGGCATTATGCGATAGCGCCTGTGGAAGAATGAATATCATTATCGCAACCGCTGTGGATTCCATCGGAAATACATCGCTATCTGCCGATACTTTTTACTACATTGTTGATAGAGAACCACCTTATATAGTTTCGATGTATCCGCCATGCGATACTCCAAGTGTTTCCTATGATTCTGTAACAATAACTTTTGCGGACGATTGCTCTGGATTTATAGAAGACCTTGCCTGCGTGGAATTGTCTCATCTTATGCGCGATTCGACAACATGGTATGCCGATACTGTCTATGGGGACAATCCAAGTTTATCCTGGCAGCATGATTCAATAACAGGTTTTTATACAGTATCATTTTTCTTAAATGATATTATGAGTTCTTCGTGGGAAAGCGGGGACAGTGTTCGCATCTGTATTCCCTGTCTTTCCGATAGTCTCGATATGGACGACTGCGGATACAATACACTCGATATTTCGGATACTTGCTGCACAATATATTTAAGTTCCGGTGGTCCTTTATTCAGCCTTGTATGGCCTCCATCGGGCTCATATCTCTCTTGTGTTGATATGTTCACAGCGATATTCACCTGTCGAGATGAACAGGGGGTCGATTCCAGTTCGATACGAATGACATATCGCGTTAATGACGGTCTGCCGACGACAGTATATTATCCCGACCCATCGATTGTTTTCATCGGTGGCGCCGATTCGAGCGCAGCGGATACCGTCTATTTCTCCCCGCCTGTTACATTGTTCGATGGCGACAGTATTTATGTGGAATTTACTTATGCTAACGATATGCTCGACATTCCTTCGGAAGCAGCGAGAGGAGCGTGGTATCATATCGACCAGAATGCGCCCTATATCACCGGTTTCAGCCCCGTTAGCGGTTTTGTTCTTCACGACCCAACACCAGATATTTGGGCTATTCTCGGCGATTTCGATGCTGGACTCGATTACGAATCACTGTGCTTTATAGTTGATGGAACGGACACATATTGTTATGATGGAACAAATGTAACTTGGGCAGCAGGAGATACTGCTCATTTTTACACAGAAGGCGCAGGGGTTCGCTTTTGCGGAGGCGATACTGTTAATATCTGTGTAGTTGTGGACGATGGAACTGTTCCGATAGACCTCGGCGATACGACTATATGCCCATTGAATGAGCTCGATACCTGCTGGAACTTTACTTTTGCCACAGGTGGACCGGACATTTCGCCATCGAGCCCCGCAGATGGATGGATTGTTACATGCCCATCGTTAGATGAACTGATTGTTTCTGCAACAGATTCCGAGGGTGTGGATTGGAGCACATTTAATATTTTAATTTATGCCTGCGGGGATACCTATGATTATACATATCCGACTCATATAAGTGTATCAGGAGATAATGCGACTATAACTCTTTCTCCTGCAATAACTTGCGAAGGCACAGTGTCCGTTTCTGTTAATGTGCAGGACATTTTGTGCAACGAGGAGAGTGTAGATTATAGATTTGTAATCGACCACACTGCACCAGAAATTATTTCTCATACGCCGATTTGCGACAGCATATTTTTAGATATTCCCACAGAATTGCGCATTTATGCATACGATTCTTTAAGTTATCCTGACCCTGCACATTGTTGTATTGGAGTAATAGATACTGCGGGAGTTCCTGTGGAAGTCTGTGGCGATACTTCTTCTGCAATACGGAATATCGGCGATACTATTGTGGTTTCGCTCGATTCTATCGGAGTTGCTTTTCGCGGCGGCGATATTGTCTGCTGGTGGATAAATCAGCTGGGCGACTATTCTGACTTTTGCGAGCCGAACTACACGAGTGATGGTGTCGGAGATACCTGTTGTTTTGAGATTTCATCGCAGGGACCGCTTGTCGAATTGATTAGTCCCGCCCCTGGCGATGATGGTATGCTATTTATTGGTTGCGCATTTCCCGGAACAGACATTCGATTTCTAATCACAGATTCCGATGGCTTCATCGATAGCACAATCAGATTGACATACACCTGTGGAGCGGATACGGATACGACGATTGTTTCGCTTGGACCGACGCTGCTGCTTCTCAGCGATACACTAATATGGTCTCCAACAAGCGACCCCTGCGCAGAGTGTGATACCTTTAATGTATCGATTCAAGTTTTGGATAATCTATTGAATCCGCAGCACCCGAACAACTTCCCGATATCGATAGATAGAACAGCACCCGATTTCATTATACTTGATGCTTCTGTCTATGGTAGTGCATTCAGCCTTTCGCCGACCTGTTCGCTCTATTTCCCGGACAATTGCGCTGGAACGGATAGCGGGTCGGTATGCTGCTCGTTATATTCCGCTCTCGGTGGATGGTCTGCTTCGTTCTGCAATACTGGGGATACAATCCAATGGAGTGGAGACACGATGTTTATTATAACAAATGATTTCGATATTCAGCCACAGGATACGCTGTTCGTATGTTTCGACCAGGTTTCCGATAATGTTGATACTTGTGTGAATACCGCTATTCTCGATACATGTTATTGGATTTACATAGCGCAGTTTGGCCCCGTTGTATCATTCCTCGAACCGATACCCGATTCGATTGGACTTGTCTGTCCCACAGATTCGATTGTCGTGGCATTCTATGACCCAGATGGTTTGGATACTTCCACTGTGAATTTTGAAGTGAATGGAGCGATACTGCCGATTGCAACGAATCCATATTGGGCGAACGATAGCACAATTGTCTATCTGCCGATATTCACGACATCGCCAGAAACGGTTGTTGTCTATGGACAGACCGATATGCTCGGTTATTCCAGCGAAGCAGAGACGCTATTTATATATTTCGACGATACTCCTCCGCTATCTGACTGGCTTTCGCCGGGAACGCCTATACCGGGAACAATTCCGGCGGGAACACCCGATATAATTGTTCAGATTACAGATTCGCTACATTCGATAGATAGTCTTACTGTTATATTTACTGTGGATGGCGACACTTATTATGTTTCCGCCGATACTCTCGACTGGTTCAGAAGCGGCGACAGCCTCGTATATCACGCTTCTGCTGTTTTCGATACATTATTTGCCGGGGATACATTCGACATCTGCCTTTCCGCCGGCGACAGCACAGGATGCGGATATTCAAATTTGTTAGATACTTGCTGGACAGTTGCGGTTTCCTCGGGGACAGGTCCCGTGCCGTCTCTTATCATTCCCGCCGCCGACAGCGCATTTATTGCTTGCAGAGATTCTTTTGTTATAGCGTGGTTCTGTGATGACCCAGAAGGCTTGCGTAGTGCGGGAGCACAAATTGCTATGCACATAGACGATGGAATAGATTCGATATACGACGATTCGTCCGGACATATCTTCTACAATGGCGATACACTGTTTTTCATTCCTCCCGACACGCTATATACACCTGGTGGTTTCTCCGACGGCGATACTTTTTATGTTCAAATTGTTCGTGTAGAAGATGCGCTTGGAAATATTACATCGGACACTGTCGAATATGTGTTCTACATTGATTGGTCGGGACCGGAAGTTATTTCAGCAGGTCCGGTCGGTGATGTCGTGATAACGGCGCCATATATGTGGTTTCAATTGTGGGATATGGATGGAATCGACACGACAACGGCGGTTGTATCCGTTTGGGTGAACAGTATCCTCCTAACAACACTTCACTGGCCCAACGATACATTGAATTGGCGCGACCCTGATACACTTTTACTATCGGGTATTCGCTTTATCGGTGGAGATAGCGTTCGTATATGCCTCGATTCTATTGCTGATTCTCCCGATTTGTGCGGACCGAACTGGGGCGGTGATACTTGCTTCGAATTCCAATTGTCTCAAGGTGGACCGACTGTAGAAATGCTTGTTCCGCCTGACAGTGCAACGATTACTTGCAGTGAACTCGACATGGAATTCGCAATGTGCGACAGTCAGGGGATTTTATACGATAGTCTTGTCATAGTTGTTCAGCACGCGGGATATGTGGATACCTACGATGTAGATGACATTGGAACTTTGATAGATACATTCTTCATCGCTCCGCCGACGGAGGACGAGATTTGCGACTCGATAATCGTTCATCCAGTTCCAATACATAATTTCTCGGATGGCGAAACTGTAAGTGTTTCCTTACATACGATGGATACATTGTTAAATCCATCTTTCGAATACAATTGGGAGTTTTATATCGACCTTTCTGCGCCGATAGCGGACAATCTGGTTCCTGCGAACGGCGGAACAACTTACGATTGGCAGCAGGAAATTTCTGCGCGGATATGGGATGAAATCAGCTATCTCGACTACAATTCAATCGAAGTTATCATCACCGACAACGGTGTTCCGTGGCTGACATATTCTTACGGTGATGCTCCTGTTTCATATAATCTTGCAGACTCGACGTTTACATTTTCCATTGCCGATGTCGGTTCATTATGGCATGAATTCCATGAATATTGTGTGAATATATTTGTCCAGGACACGACGGATTGGGAACTTTATTGCCCGCCAAACAGCGACACAATTCAATGGTGCTTTACCGTTGGCGACGACGACACGACTGGACCGGATATATTCTTCTATGAAGCGCTCGATGATTCCTGCCGTTGGCCAGCGCTCGACCCGTCTTTTGTTGTGCAATGTTCGCTTTGGGATACATCGGGAGTATATGATGACGATACCGACACACTCGGTCAGGGGATATTTGTGATTGTCGATACCGCTGGCTGTCCGACGCTGACGCCCGGTGGATATCTGGAACTGAAACAGATGGTCTATGACCCCTCGAGTGGCTGGGCGCAGACTCTTCCTGGTTCGTTCAATCTATATCCGCCTGGAACTTGGCTATATTTCGTGATTTATGCCTACGATAACGATTTCGATTTCGACACGACTTTCGACAGAGCGCTGACAATTTCGGAGTGCGGCAGTTGTTATTTCCACGACATTGAGCCGCCGACTGTCTGGGCAATCGACCCGCAGGATAGTTGGTATGTTTCCTGTCCGTGCGATAGTCAGCAAATTATTTTTGGAATTCACGATTTCGATGGTGTCAATACTATGTTGGGGACACTCGAAGTGAACGGGGTGCAGTATCCCATCGGGACATCGCCTGAAATTTCGATTTCAGGTGCACTCGCTTCGCCGGGAACTACTACTGTTACATTCACTCCCGATTCAGATATATGTTGGGAGAACGGCGAAACCGTTTTTGTAAATATATACGGTATCACAGATTTGTATCTGAATACAATCGAAGATACTTTGTCCTACAGTTTTATAATCGACTGGGAACCGCCTATTGTGGAATATCCGGAATGCTACGATACGATATTGTATATCGAAGAACTCACCGAAGTGGACATTTCGATGTTCGATTCTCTTGCGGGAACGGATTCGACGAGCATTCAGGTTACAATCGATGGGAAACGGCTTAACGGCGATACATATAGTTGGACATATTATGTTGGCGACAATGGCGTGGAATATAACGATTCGACACAAACGCTAAAATTGACGATGGCTGTTCTGCCGAATCTCGAAATCCACAACGAGGATTCCGTCCGGATACGGGTCGATAATGTTTGCGATAAAACGCAATCCTGTGTGCCAAACTGTATTACCGAGCCGTATGAGTGCATTAAATTTATTGCGGCGGAATTCGAATGTCGTGCTCATCCAAATCCGTTCACACCCGACGGGAACAACACTAATGACATCGCATATTTCGATTATCCGAAGAGATTTTTCAACGATGCGACCGTCTATATTTATGATATGCAAGGCGTAGAACTGCGAACCATCAATGTTGGACCGGAGCATACATATACTTGGGATGGAAAGGATAGTCAAAACAACCAGTGCCGACCGGGAGTATATTTGTATGTTGTGGAAGTGAACGGAGAAGTTATTTGCACGGGAACTGTCGTGTTGGCAAGATAGAATTTATAATATTATGGAATATATAGAGTTATATAATGTATATAATGCTATTTGTGAAGTGTCTGATTTATTCGAAATGATAATATAACAATACAATGTTGAAAATATGATACTTTGATTGCGCAAGAGCGGGTGGATGAACACATTGAAGATTGGGCAGAAATTAAATAGAAGATATTTCATAAAATCATTTTTATATTTAACTATTGAGGAAGACAATGCAAATCCATATATCTAAGCGAAAAATATTCTTGTTATTCTTGTTATTTTTATTTTTGCCGCAATTTATACTTGCCGATTCCGATTCTGAGCGCAAGACACGGCTCTTTGGAACATCGCATACTGGCGCAGCCAAATTTGAAATCAATTCGTCGAACAGCGACATCGGTGTTCTTGCAGAGGGAACTGGAATGTTTTCAATTGGGACGACAAGTGGGAAAGCGCTGCTATATGGCTATCCGTATTCTGCACGGACGAGCCATTGCCATTTTTATGTCGATGGCGAAGTAGCGGGCAGTTATAGCGATACATCTGACGCACATCCCGTTCCTGCGGAACTTATCGAATTCCCTCACCTCGTCGGCGACACGATTATCTGCCGATGGCGGTTTCGTGATATAGAATTTTCGCAGAAACTCGTTCCAACATATCTCGGCGAGGATGCACAAATTCGCATCGAATATACTGCCACAAACATTGATGCAACATCGCATCTCGTCGGATTGCTGCTATTTCTCGATACGATGATTGGTACGAACGACTGTGCACCAATCGCCACGCCTGTCGGGTATTTCGCAACCGAACAGCAGTTTATTGGCGACCTGCCATCGTTCTGGCAAGCATTCGAGGAAAGCCCTTTTCAAGACGAATCTTTTCTCGTCGGTCAGGGAACTCTTTCTGGCTGGTCGGCGACGGCGCCGGATGTCCTGCTATATGGCGATTTCTGGCACTATCACGCAACTGCGTGGGATTATGTTTTCAGCGGCGGAATCTATAGCGATAGTTCAGTTCTGTTGCGCTGGAATGCGCATCTTTTGCCCGCTGGCGCATCGCGGACTTTTGTAACCTATTATGGCATCGGTTCTGCGGACAGGTCGCTCGGCGAAGTTTCACTTTCAATAGCGGCACCTGCGCAAATCGTTCCAGCAGGATGCAGCGGCTTTTCTCCCGATACCTTCTCGGTAAATTTGCTCGTCGGTTGCACCGACACGCTTCGAGGTGCTGTTGCGAACATCATCGTTCCGCCATTTTTGACATTGCTCGATGATGCGGAAAAAAGCATCGAGCCAGCAATTTTACCACCGAGCGGCGTTGGAACAGCATCGTGGAATGTGGTAGCCAATTCTCCAACTCACAGCAGCACCGATTCATTACGCATCGAACTTTCTGCTGCGGGATACTCGCCTGTATCAGTCGGTCGTTCAATTTCGATTGTATTGACAGATGGCGCAGCGCCGAACATTTCTATGATTACATCTTTGTCTTCTCCTGTCGAAACTGATTCTTTCACAATTCAATTTAACATAATCGATGGCGATGGCATCGATACGACATCGCTTTCTGCGCTTCTTGATGGCGAACCCATCGAATTTAATTGGTTTCCTCCAATTATGACTATCCATCTAGACGAATTGACCGATGGTGCGCATTCACTTGTTTTGCCTGCTATATCGGATACATTTGGTTGCATTGCGGAACCGTTCACGGTGAATTTCGATGTGAATATTCCTTCACCACCCGAATTTTCATTACTGTCGCCGATAGCAGGAAATTTCACCGCTTGCATCGATAATATTATAAAAATTCTTGTGATATCGGAATCTGATTGGGATATCCTCGATTTTTCGCTCGCTTTGGATGGAGTATCATTGCCGCTCGGGAGAGCTGGAGATACAATCACGACATTTTACGGTGCACTTTCCGATGGCGAACATAATATTGAACTTTCAGGAGAAGCCGAGACCGGCGCAGAAGTAGATTCCGTATGGACTTTTAATGTTGATAGAACTGCGCCGACAGTTTCGCCTATCTCGATGTTGATGGAACTTCGTATGCCGTCGGATTTAATTTCATTCTCCGTTTCCGACGATGGCGCGGGTGTGAACTTTTCCGACATTGCCATATCTATCGCTTTTGGCGACGACACAATTTCACTTTCGGGAACTTCGCCCGGCATCGACATTTCCGACGGCAATGTAAATATATTGCTTTCCGAGACAGGTCTTTCATTCGATGGTTGTGCGGAAGTTTCTATTGAAATGACCGTTCCCGACCTTGTCGAAGAATGTGGTCCGAACATATTGGATACGATTGCGTTGCGAGCCACCGTGCCGTGCACTCCGCCTGAAATTGTCCTGCTCGAGCCAACAGGTGCTACTTCCTGCGATAGCATAGATGTAGCGATACTGCTGCTCGACGATGAGGGAATTATTGCCGATTCTGCCTATGTAATTTTCGCTGGAACGAGATATGACTTGGCGGGACCGAATTTGTATCTATCAGCGGACACCCTTTTCTTCACGGTTTCTGTTTCGGGGGTATCGAGCGGCGAACATACAATAAATATCGGCGGAATAACGGATACTTGGGGCAATTCGATAGCGGAAGGTGCATCGGTGAATATTTTCCTCGACAGAGAGCCGCCGACGATAAGCGATGTCGTTCCCAGCGGAGTTTTGAGTGGTTTCGAAGCGGTCGGATTCCGGTGTTCCGATGATGGCAGTGGAATTTCTGTCGAGCGAAGTTTTATTGTCTGCGATGGCGATACGATTCGTCTCGGTAGTGGACTCGTATATGATGGCGAAGTCTTGTTCGTTCCCGCTGCGTTTTGGTTATCATCTCTCGATGGTGAAAGTTTAACTGTATGCTCGCACATCGTAGATAATGTTGCGCAATGCGAACCCAATTTTATAGATACTTGTGTAATTTTTCCTGTCGAGCAATCCGGTCCCGCTGCGACGATGCTCGTTCCGCTGCCCGGGCAATTTATTGGGTGCGATGCGCAAGAAATGAAAATCCTCTGGCTCGACCCCGATGGGTTCGATAGGAGTGCTTCTACAATTTCGTTTGGTGGAAGCACATACCACGCCGACAATACAAGATTTATCTGGCTCGGAGATACCGTTTCGTTCGATGTGGATTTGACATCATTTTCATATAATTTCACTATAAATCTTCACGGTGTTGATGGTCTCGGTTTTTCCGCAGACACAAATTTCGATTTCAATATCGATAGAACTTCGCCAGTTATCAGTGTTATTTCTCCCGCAGCGGGTTCGCGGATTTCGTATCCGTATGAGCAGTGGAAGATACTATTGTCAGATGGTGGCGCTGGAATCGACCCAAACACGATTTCTCTGATAGTTGATGGCGACCTTTTCACGCTGCTCGATGGCGCTGTCAGCTTGCGCGAAGATACACTCATTTTTGACCCGAATGTAGCCGATATGGATTTTGGAAACATTGTAAATGTGGCTGTTCAATCTTCCGACGGCGCACTCGGATGTCCAAATGACACTCAAACGCAGTGGACATATTCTGTTTTTCATCCGGATTTGTGGTGGGAACTTATTTCACCGCAGGGTGTTGCGTCGTGCGATACGGTGGATTTGCAGATTGCGATGCACGCGAATTTCAATCTGGATTATTCCGAAGCGCGATGTATTGTTAACGGGAATAGACTTCCTTTCACTGTTTCCAGCGATACGATTTCTGCGCAAATCGCTGGCGCAATGCTATACAATGGTGTGAACAGTTTATCGCTATACGATTTTTCAAATGCGGATAATGGGCTTTTGCTCGAAGACACAGTTTTTGCCGCGTTGCTCTATGATGCCCTTCCGCCGACTATAATTCCCGTTTATCCTTCACCGGGTTCGCAAGTTGCTGCGGGAAGCCCGCTAATCGCAGTGGTCGAGGATGATATATCGGGTCTCGACCGCGCAGGCGTGATGGTGAGCGTTAATGGAATTAATATCTCTATTTCCACTGCAAGTTGGCACGGGGATACACTAATAGCGAATATTTCTCCGGGGATTCTCGGCGATATCGAAGTTTGTATCACTGCCGCCGACGAACCACAAGTGTGCGACCCTAATGAGACACGACTTTGTTGGCAATTTACTGTTCCCGGTGCAGGTCCACAGATAACGCTGCTCGAACCCGCAGATGGGCTATACTCACACGACAAGCGGCAAAAAATCGTTGCACGAATAAACAGTGAGAATGAAATCGAAGCAGGAAATATCGTGCTAACAGTGAATGGTAGTGAATATAACATTCATAGTTCGAACCTGACATATTCGGATGAAATGTTGACATTTACACCGCAGAACGATTGGTCGGATAGTGAAGATGTGCAATATAATATAGTTTGCACCGATAATATTGGCCTTTCCGCCGAATTTTCAGGTCATTTTTTATGTGATTTTTCACCGCCGGTCTGCACAAATGCAAAGCCAAGCGGCGTTATTCAAGGCATTCCTGAAAAAATTTCAATCGATATATCCGATGATGGTGCTGGTGTGAACCCGCAGTCTATCGTGTTCAGGGTCGGCGAACTTTTCATCCCCTTCGATAATTACTCGCTCACATATAACGGCAATACTGCGGTTCTCGATTTATCCGCGGCTGGTGTGCATTTGAGCGCGATGGACACAATCGATGTCGGAATTATCGCTGCTGATAAAAATACCGGCTATGGCGAACCGAATGTTATGTCCGATTGCACCTTCTGGTTTTTCTCGATAAAGAGCGGTTGTTCCGTTGCTCCGACACCATTTACCCCGAACGGTGACGGAATAAATGATAATGTGGAATTTGCTGTTTATTCCGATGAGAGCATAAAAGTTTCGATATTTACTATGGATGGGGTTCTCGTCAGGAAACTCGAAGGAAATTACACGGTTCGCTGGGATGGCAGAGATAATTATGGCAGAAATGCACCATCGGGACCGTATCTATATACTATCGAATCGAACGGGAAAGTTCTGCGTAAAGGTGTAGTTGTTATTGCAAGATAGAGTAATATTAATCGATGATGATTTTTTACTTGAAATATAATAT
>JALTEE010000021.1 GCA_027007865.1 bacterium | reverse complement strand
AAATACTGCTTCTTCTTTTTCTCGGCAAATTCCGAAATGCACTGCTTATCGCAATCAGCATTCCATTATCCGCAATTGTCGCTTTTCTGTTCTTTCGCAGCGGACATCTATCGCTCAATATGATTACTCTCGGCGCAATGGCTGTTGCTGTGGGAATGGTGGTGGACGATTCTATTATCATTCTGGAAAATATTATCAGACATCGTTCGATGGGGAAATCTTCTCTGCAATCTGCAATGGATGGACTGAAAGAAATCAGGGGACCATCTATATCGGGAACACTCACGACTGTGGCGGCGTTCATCCCATTTATTTTTCTATCGGGAATTGGAGGGCGTTTTACCGCTCCATTTGCCTGGGTGATGTCGATTATCCTTCTCATTTCTCTGGCTGTTTCGATTACGATAATCCCAATTTTTCTGGCGAGGCAGAAAAAGTATATAGAACGAAAACCGATTGCCGCAGGGAGTATAGCGGCTTTCATCGAATTTAATCATAAAATTTTACGAACATTTCTCCATCATAAAAAATGGGTGATATTCGCTGTTATTTTGATTTTCATTATTTCCGCAGGACTTTTAGCATTTTCTCCCGTGTCGTTTCTCCCGCAGGTCGATGAGGGAGCGATTCTGATGGAATATGTTCTTCCGCCGGGGACATCTTTGAATGAAAGTGACCGTATCGGCGGTGAATTAGAAAAAATTATTATGCAGTCCCCCGATGTAAAAACTGTCTACCGAAGAACAGGTTCCGAGGCAACAAGTTATCAAGTAGAACCTGTAAATCGCGGCGAACTCGTCATTAGATTGCTTCCGAGAAATTCGAGGAGAAAAGGGATTTTTCAGATAATCGATGAATTGAAAAAGTCGACCGACCAAATACCAGGATTGATAACACTCTATCATCAAGTAACGGCTGAAAAAATGGATGAAAGTTTCTCCGGTCTTCCAACGATATTCGGTATAACTCTTTATGGAGACGATTACGATACGCTTCTAAAATATTCCGAAGAAATAGAAAATCTCGCCAGCGCGACAAAGGGCGTCGGCAATGTAATCAATAATACGAAATATAAAGTTCCCGAACTTCAAATTAGACCGATTCCGGAACAAATGGCGCACTATGGGCTTTCATCGAAAGATGTTATGGACGAGTTGAGACTCCATTTAGGCGGTGAAGTTGTGTCTTGGGTAATTAAGGGCGAAAAGACCATCCCGATATTTTTGAAAGGGAAAAACGATGCAAAATCGAATGCAGATGATATAGGCAAAATTCGGATAAAAACTCCCGATGGGAATTATGTGCCATTATCTCATTTGACCACTGTTTCGACATACTACGGAGCAAATTCGATAACGCACATCAATATGCAGCGAGAAATCACTTTACCCGCCGAAGTCGATGGTGGAAATATCGGTGGAGTTATCAGACGGTTGAAGCAAGGTATCGCGAAACTTCATCTTCCACAGGGCTATTTTGTCGAGTTCGGCGGGCAATATAAATCGCTTATGGATATGCTAAAAGATTTTGCTATCTTTGCTCTCATAAGTCTGTTGATTGTATATTTGATTATGAGTATTCAGCTCGGAAATACCATACATCCTTTGGCTATTATGTTCGAACTGCCACTTTCATTCATAGGAGCATTCATCGCTATTGCGCTTTCCCGACAGCCATTAAACATTTCGTTTTTCATCGGACTTATCACGCTCATCGGCGTTTCGGTGAATAATGGTATAGTGCTTATAGATTATGTTAATAGGGGACGAAAAGCGGGAATGAACAGAGAACAAGCCATAGCGGAAGCCTGCAAAGTTCGCACTCGACCTATTTTACTCACAGCGTTGACATCCGTTCTCGCTCTTTTCCCGATATCATTAGGATTGGGTATCGGCTCGAAAATCCATCAACCGCTTGCTATATGCGTTATGGGGGGACTTTTAGTGAATACAATCTTAACATTAAATGTGTTGCCGGTGATTTATTCTGTCATAGAAGACATATTTAAGAGAAAAAACGACTCGTAATGATGCCTCGAATATCTTTTTACTATTTTTAAAACTCACTAAATTGGTAATATCAGATAAAACAATTTGTAATAAGAGAATTTATTCTTAAAATAAGATTAGAACTTAAACAGGAGCAAAAATGAAAAATATAACGCTCGTTGTTTTTTCACTGCTGATGTTTGCTGCCATTGCATCTGCGCAGATTATTATCGACCACACTTGCACGGATTTATCATCAATTCCGACAGAATGGATTGATTCTGTGAAAGCGAATGTAGATTTTCACTATGCGCATACATCGCACGGCGGGCAATTGTGCGTCGGTGCGGATAGTATCGAAAGCGATAACCCATTTTACGCTGTCGAATTCGGATACTGTTCGTTGCCGTCTGCTCCGAACACATTTTGCGTATTCGACGGGCAGGAAGGCGGAGACGATTATATCTATCCCGAAATGTATTGGGCAACCGCCGATGGAATGAATATGACGAGAGATGTTCTGAACCACAATCCTTCCATACATTATTCCGCATTTGCCTGGTGCGGACAGTTATACGACGAAGATTATGCCTATGTTCAGGCATATCTCGACAGTATGAGCGAATTGGAATCCGAATTTCCCGAAGTGACTTTTATCTATTTTACATCGCACGCACAATATGGCGATGACGATTATGGCGCAAATCGATATTACAACAATGAGCATATCTGAGATTTTTGCAATGCAAATGGCAAAGTCCTTTACGGTTTCGGCGATATAGATTGTTGGTGGTTTAATCCCGGAACTGCCGAATGGGAATTTAGTTATTACATCTACGATGATGACACGATTCCCATCGAACATCCGCACTACGGCATCGATGAGGAAGCGCACACATCCATCGAAAATTGCACTCACAAAGGAATTGCGCTTTGGTGGATGATGGCGCGCTTGCAAGGATGGGACGGAACCGTAAATGTAAAAGAGAATAATTATAACAAGCCGCAAGATATTTCGATAAATGTTTCGCCGAATCCGTTTAATTTATCGTGCGTCATTACTGTGCCGGCGAATGCAGATGTGAAAATTTATGATTTGCAGGGTAATGTTGTATATACCCATAATGTAGGGGGCGAACGGCGTTCGCACAAAAGATAAAAGGTGTATGCTATACGCCCCTACAAACGATACCCGCACATTCATCTGGGAACCCGACAAATCTCCATCGCATCGGGAATATATCTTGTGCGAGCAACAATGCAGGACGAGCAGAATATAACGAAACATATAATGTATCTTAAATAGGAACCGTAATGAAACTTATTTTATCGATAACATTTGTTGCTATATCGTTTCTATGGGCGAGTTCTCCTATCACTGTTTTCAGCGACAGTGTTGCGGGTGTGTTCAATACCAATTGGAAAAATCTTTCCGAATGGTTTTTGAAGGGCAGTCCGCCGACATACGAAAGCCAAAAAAGCGCGACCGATTCCGCAATTGCAGACTGGCACATCCGAGAGGACAATGGATATTACAGAATAGCAATAGGGCAGACTTCCGCTCGGATGATATTTCCCGATTCTTTTCCGTGGACACTCGACGATTGGAATTTTAATGCAATCGGCACGGATTCTCTGCTGAATAGAATCGACCCTGATAGGCGGATAAATATAATTTTTCATCTTATGGGCTATCCGAGATGGCTAATGCTTCCCGAAGATACGGTTCATCCGACGCCGTGGTCGGGCTGGTTTGTCGGTGATACGAAACTGCCGATATTCGCAGGCTCTAACGATAGTGGGCTCGTTCTTTATAGCCAACTCATCACGGCATTCTGCAATCATTACGATAGTATGGGAGTTCATTTTTCGATGACGGTTATGGCGGAGCCGAATCTCGATGCTCACTGGTCGGGAACATGGGACGATGCGAATAGACTTTACGAGGCGTTCGTTAACGGCGTGAACGCATCGACAGGCGGAGCGGGTATTAAAGTCGGCGGATTGGTCTGGGCTGCAGGCGGACAATATACGGGCATTCTCGACAGCATCATACTTTGGGCGCAATATTGGCGTAATTATTGCATTACAAACGATGTCCGATACGATTTCATCTGCTACCATCATTACTGGCGCAGTCCCGACAGGTTCGACACGGTGGCTGCCGCTTTCGAAGATGCGTTTCCCGACGACGAATTTTGGATTACCGAATGGAATTATAAATTTAGCAATTTTTTACCTTATGACGAATACCAACGGTATGTTGCAGGAA
>JALTEE010000020.1 GCA_027007865.1 bacterium | reverse complement strand
ATAATATTTATAGTCGAAGCGTCCCGCTTCGGGAATATTTTATAGATTACTTTCGCCACCTTTTCGGATAGTATGAAATTAAGAATAAGATAAATCTTGCGGTATCTGCGATTGGGTCGAAATAACTTTTGTTGCCATTGTATATCGTTGGCATTTCGATAAATGCGATTTTTGCGCCCATTCTTGCAGCTTCGACCAGCATTTCGCTCTCGTGCTGATATCGATTGCATTTCAAATTGGCGCGCTCGATTACCCACTTCTTGATTGCGCGAAAACCGCACTGACTATCAAATAGCCGCTGCCCAGCGAGAATCGATGTGGCAAGTGTAGATAAATAATTGCTGACTTTGCGCTCCAAAGGCATCTTCGATGTGTCCCAAAGGCGATTTCCAACTGCGATGTCGAAACCATCTTCGAGCGGGGCGATTAATTTGGGAATGAGTTCCGGAGGATGCTGCAAATCCGCATCGATTGTAATAATGGTGTCGTATCCATCGTTCAATGCTTTTTGAAATCCTGTTTTCAATGCTGCGCCTTTGCCAAGATTTTTATTATGTATCAGCAAATTTGCGCCCCAATCCTGCGCAATCGATGCCGTCTCGTCCTGCGAGCCGTCATCCACAACAATTATATCTTCTTTGGGAGCAAATTTCGCTATTCGTATCAACAATGACGAAAGATGCTCGCCTGCGTTGTATGCCGGTATTATGATGCAATAATTTTCCATTTTATTTACCTATTCGATTTTTTTTATCGTGCAATAGTGGAAATTACCTTTTTGACCAGAGCTCCATCGCTTTTGCAATGACCATCTCCGGTGTAATTTCATCGAAGCACTTTTGAGTTTTGAATTTACATTTTCCACTTCCGTGCAGTGTGCACGGTGAACAAGGCAGGTCTGCGGTTATGTAATCTGCGTTTTTCCCGCGAGGCACAAAACCGAGAGCGGGATGTGTCGGTCCAAAAATAGAGAGTGTCGGAATATTGAGCGCAGCAGCGATATGCACAGGTCCGCTGTCATTTCCAATGAAAATATCTGCCTGTGCTATCGTTCCAACAAGTTCTTCGAGCGAAAGATTTTTTATGTATATAACATCGTCGAGATTTTCGCTTTCATCTATGATAACAACTGAAAATCCTTTTTCGATAAGCGATTTTGAGAGTTTTTCAAAATTCTCGGTTCCCCATTTTTTCAGCGGATGCTTTGCGCCCGGATGAAGAATGGCTATCGGTTTTTTAACACCCTGCAATTTTTCTTTCGCTGAAAAAAGTCCTTGTTGTGTCGGAAAAATTTTGGGTAACGATGAATTGTTAAAAATCCCCAACTTTTCCAATGTTTTAAGTTGCATATCTACAACAGATTGCGGTTTTCTGCTGCCCAAACCGAATGCAACAAGCATCCTTCTCGAAATATTGCGTTTCGATGTCCGCACAATTTTTGCTCCGAGCAATCCTGAAAGAACGATGCTCCGTTGATTTCTGTGCAAATCGACAACCCAATCAGGCAAAAATTCTTTTATCGCTTTCGCTGTGGAAGCGAACCCATCGAATTTGAAAATTTTTAAAATTCGAGGGTCTTCTTTGAAAAGAGAAGCATATTGTGGAAGAGTTACAAAACCTATTTCCCATTCGGCATCGGTGAGTGCTTGAACTACTGCTGTGGAAAGAACTACATCTCCCAGCGAAGAAAATCTTATAATTACTGCTCTCATATCTATCGAATCTTTTTTGCAAACGAATATTTGGGATATTAGATTGAGCTACAATTTTATAGAAAATCATTCTCCGATTGCTTTCAACTTCTCCTCTGCTCGAGGCGCAACATCCGATTGAGGATATTTCTCTATAATTTCCTGCAGCAATTTTTTGGCGCTATTCGCATCGTCCATTTTCAGCGATGAAAGAGAAGCCTTAAACAACGCATCAGGAACGAGAGTGCTCGATGAAAAGCGTTCACGAACCTTTAGATACTGCGTTTTTGCTTCCTCATACTTCCCTAATGCAAAAAGGCATTCTGCAATAGAATATTGCGCATCATCTGCAAGAGCACTCTGCGGAAACAAGGATAGAAATTGCTCGAACTCCATCTTGGAAAGTTCGAATTTGCCTTTGTTGTAGTCGAGCGCCGCTGTTTCAAAAAGTTGCTTCGGATTTATTGTAACTTCGGGTTCCGATGACGATGTATCGGTGGAATCGGACTGCTGTTGAGGCTGCGATGTAACCATTTCCTGACGAATGTTGTCGATTTTCTCTGTAAGTTGCGATACTTTGTAGCCGCTTTCTTTAAAAATGTTCTCGATAATCTGCATTTCCGCCTGCAGTTGCTCCATATTATATTGTTGATTTGCGCTGAGTTGATGTAAAAATTCCTGCTGTGCAACAAGTAATGAATCGAGTTGTTTAAGCTGTCGCTGCTGCTCTGCATTGGATTGCGTGAGATATTCTGTCTGCTGCTGAAACCGCTTGATTTCACCCCTTGTAGCGCAGCCGGAAAAAATATTCGGAACGATGATAAAAAATATCGTAAAGACTATATATTTTATTGTTTTTAACATAGTATTTATAGCGAAAAGGGGGCAGAATATTCCGCCCCCAAATTATGTTTGTTTGCTGACATTTCGCTTACATTATTGCGCCGTGATAACGAAATCGACTCGTCTATTTCGCGCCCAGCAAGTTTCGTTATGTTCGCGGCATACAGGTCTTTCCTCACCATAACTCGTGGTTTCGATTCTATTGGCGGCGATGCCGTATTTTACAAGGAAATCCTTCACAGTTTGAGCGCGCTTTTGTCCGAGAGACATATTATATGTATTTGTTCCTCTTTCATCACAGTTTCCTTCTAAGCGCACACTGACAGAAGAATTATCCATAAGTTGACGAGCATCATCGTTCAGAATGGCGCGGGCTTCCTCTGTGAGATTGTATTTGTCGAATTCAAAATAGACAGTTTTTAAATTGATTTGCGGTTTCACCGGTTCAGGTGGCACGACAGGTTCTTTTATTTCGGGTTGTGGTTCGGTGGTTTGCGGGGGAAGTTTAATCGGTGGTGGAGGTGTTTTTTTAGGACATCCCAGAACAAAAAGCATAATCAACAACAATGTTAGAATGAATAGTGTTGTGCGCCTTCCCATAACTCCTCCTTGTGAATATTTTATTTTTATTATTAAATTTATATTTAATTTAAAATATACTATTGAATATTTTTGGCAAATGATTTTTTGTAATTTCTTCGATATTTTTTATTTATATAGCTGGAGAGGGGAGTTGAACCCCTAACCTGCGCATTACGAATGCGCTGCTCTACCGTTTGAGCTACCCCAGCAAAATCTTTATTTTCAATGAGTTCCGTAGATTTCAGATAAGTAATGTTTTCCTCTTGTGCCATATTTGTGCCAAATTCTAAATATTTTATCCCGATATTTTCCACCGCTTCCTGGACGAAATCGTTGCATATCCTCACCATCTTGTCAAATTATTTCCGAATTTTTTCTTTGTCAAGGAATAACTGCTCTTATTTTAATCAAGTCTTAACCATTGTTTTTAAGCAAAATTCAAAAATCGGATAACGATTTCAATTCGCATAGAGAAACCCTAAATATTTTTACAATAGTTTAGTTCTTAAATATCGAGTCAATCTTTTTTATGACAAAGGAATTTGAGGAATTTTTCGATGGTATCGGAGGGGGAGGGATTCGAACCCCCGGTCCCGCTACCGGGACAACGGTTTTCGAGACCGCCCCGTTCGACCAGCTCCGGCACCCCTCCGCAAATAATAGTTCGGAGAGGGAGGGATTTGAACCCTCGGACCCAATTTCTTAGGTCACACGATTTCCAATCGTGCCCCTTAAGCCAAGCTCGGACACCTCTCCGTAGAACGGCGTAGAATTCAATTTGACCTGAATAAATATAAGAATTTATTGGATTGGCAAGACAATTCTTTAATATAGATAGAATTTTTATGGACAATAAAAAAATTTGGAGGATACCGGGCTTGAACCGGTGGCCCCAAGCTTGCAAAGCTTGTGCTCTCCCAGCTGAGCTAATCCCCCAATATTCGCGATAGAAATGGCCCAGAGTGGAATTGAACCACTGGCCTCGCGCTTATCAGGCGCGCGCTCTAACCAACTGAGCTACTGGGCCTCATTAAATAAGTCCTTCTCACAAATTCCAAAAATCACCGAAATTATATAATAAATAAGATTATGCTTCGTATTTGAACGGTCAAGAAAAAAATTACAAAATTTTGTCCGATACAATAT
>JALTEE010000019.1 GCA_027007865.1 bacterium | reverse complement strand
GTAACGGATATTGTGGAACTCGGCAAAGCATCTGCCGACGGCGGCGCCGACGCTATCGCTGTAACAAACACTTTTCCCGCAATGGCAATCGACATCGCAACACAAAAACCTCGTCTCGGCGCAACCACAGGCGGACTTTCCGGCAGCGCAATTCACCCTGTTGCCGTCGCACTCGTATTTGCACTTCACAATGCACTCGACATCCCGATTGTCGGCGGCGGCGGAATTTCTTCTCCCGAAGATGCGGTGGAACTTATGCTCGCAGGCGCTTCGGCGGTGCAAATCGGCTCGGGAGCATTTTCGAATTCTTTACTGCCAATCGAAACTCATAAATTCATTGCCAAATACGCAAAATCCTATGGATACGGAAAAAACTCGGACATAACAGGTACCGTGAAAATCGAGTTAAAATAGCAAACCAAAACACTCTCCAAACGATTAACCACGGAAAAACTATGAAACGGCACTTTCACATAATCACTTATGGCTGCCAGATGAACCGCTACGATTCAGGAGCATTGCGCACTTTGCTCGAAGAGCGAGGGCACAAATGGGTTGAGCACCCCGACAATGCAGACTTTATTGTAGTGAATACCTGCGCCGTTCGGCAGCACGCAGAAAACCGCGCATTGAGCAGACTTTCGATGCTTGCGTCGATGAAAAAGAAGCGTAAAAACCTGCTCGTCGGAATTATGGGATGTGTCGCGCAAGAACTCGGAGAAGAAATCGTTCAAAAAATCCCCACAATAGATTTCATTGTGGGAACAGATAAAATGGCAGTCGTCGCCGATATTGCGGACGGCGGCGTCAACGGTAAAATTTTTACCGACATAGACAAAGAATTTCGCGGAATAGACATACCTGCTCACATAGAGAAAGGCGCTCGCTCCGCATTCGTAACGATTATGCGCGGCTGCGATAATTTTTGCTCATATTGCATCGTTCCGTATGTTCGTGGACGGGAACGAAGCCGTTCGCCACAAAAAATTATTGCAGAAATCAAAAATGCCGTAGCAAGTGGCATCGTCGAAATCACGCTGTTAGGACAAAATGTGAATTCATATCGATACGACGCTCTCGATTTCCCTGCTTTGCTCGACAAAATCGCGCAAATCAGCGGTCTGCAAAGAATCAGATTCGTTACCAATCATCCAAAAGATTTCTCGCCCAAAATTCTCGACACCGTGGAAAAACACGCAGATAAAATCCCGCCAGCATTTCATCTCCCGCTTCAATCGGGCAGCGATAAAATCCTCGCCGCTATGAATCGGAAATATACATTTTCGCAATATTTGCGAACCATCGAGCAAATATATCGCCGCTTTCCCGATGCTGCGGTAACGACCGATATAATCGCTGGTTTCCCGGGTGAAAATGATGATGATTATTCCGCTACGCTCGCAGCGATAGACAAAGTTCGCTTTGCAGGAATTTTCGCATTTCGATATTCTGTCAGACAAGGCACAGCGGCATCGCACCTCGAAGATAATGTCCCCGAAGAAATAAAAATCGCTCGATTAAATGAGATAATTAGAAAAGGAATTCACTATGCGAAAACATATTCTCACAATTTAATCGGCACGGTGCAAAAAGTTTTGCTTGAAGGCGATGCGCCGAAGAATCCGGGTTTTTTGCGAGGAATTGCGCCATCGGGAAGAATTGTGCTGTTTCCAAAAAATGAATTTGCGGATAAAATTGTTCCCGTAAAAATAGAAAAAGCAGGCACTTGGATATTGTGGGGGAAAATATGATTGTAATCCAAGGTTTGAAGTTTCAACTTCCAAGTTAATAACGAAGACAAATATTTGAATAGAGATTTACGGGGATTTTTAGAATCGAGCGGAATTTCAATTTCGTTTGTTGAAATAAACAACAACGAAAACGGAATCATACGAAGTGCATTAAATCCATCCCAGAAGAATTGTAGCCATAATTAAATAAATCGCCAGTCCTATTATATCGTTAGAAGTAGTGACAAATGGGGTTACGAATGCCGGGTCGATTCCGATGCGGGAGAGAATAACAGGTGCAGTGCTTCCAATCGTGGCAGATATAGCCATAGCGATAAATGCCGAAATACCAGCGATAAATCCCACATGAATGTTTCCCCATGCTATTCCAGCAATAAATAGTAGCACGCCTATGAAAATACCCAGAATTATTCCCGCTATGATTTCTTTAAATATCGCTTCCCCATGATGAAAATGTCTCCATCGTGAAAGTGCAATTCTTCTAATCATAATAACAGCAGACTGATTGCCAACATTTCCACCGAGTGCCATAATCAAAGGGATGAAACTTGCCAGTATTATTACATGTTGAAGAGTGGCTGAAAAACTTTTGAGAATAAATCCGGAAATTATCTCACCGAAAAAAGAAATGAGTAGCCATGGTATTCTTCTTTTAATATTATGTATTCCTGTCGCCTTTTCTTCGTCGCCGGCAATACCGACAATTTTGTATAAATCCTCGCTGGCTTCCTCATCGACAACATCCAAAACATCGTCGATAGTAATTCTGCCGACAAGTTTTCCATCATTATCGACAACAGGTGCACTTACGAGGTCTTTTCTTCGGAATAGGTCGGCAACATATTCTCTGTCTGAATCTATCGACACGACTACCTCGACCTCATCCGCTATATCCGATAGTTTCGACGCTGGCGATGAAATTAAAAGTCTTTGGACAGGCATCGCACCGAGAAGTTTACCTTCGTCATCGGTGATGAAAATTTGAAAGATATCCTCGATATCATCACCGAAGCGGACAAGGTCTGCAACGGCTTGCGCAACAGTATAAGAACCCGGCAATTGCTCGACTTCGTGCGCCATCAATGAGCCTGCTGTTTCTTCCGAATGTGCAGAAAGTTCGCGAAGTTTTTCCTCGTCCTCATCGGGAAGCAATTTTAAAACTTCTTCGACCTGCTCGGGTTCTAATTCTTCGATAATATCTGCACCATCATCCGAGGGCAGTTCTTCGATAAATTTCGCTGCCTTTTCTGGCGGAAGAATTTTTATGATTTTCGAGCGAAGTTCGGGGTATATAGACATCAGTGCATCGGCGCTATCTTTGATAGGAAGCGCATCGAGAATTGTGACTGCGAGTTCCACATCGTCGAGTTGGTCGAGCAGCTCTGCGATGTCATTGGGCGAATACTCCCACAAAAATCGCTGCAACTCAGAGGAATTGCCCTCCGATGCGATTTTGCGGAGTTCTTCCACTATTTCCTGCTGCTCGACCATAGGAAGATGTGGACAGACATCCTAAATTTTTACACCGACTGCCTGAAGTATCGGCATCAGAAAGGCATCTTCGGGCAATGCGCCTTCGAATGACTCGCCATCGTTGATGACGGTTTTGGGCACAGCCATCACACTATATTTTTGGGATAATTGAGGAAATTCGGATGCTTCTATCATATGCCCAGCAATATGCTCCGACTCGAACGCCATTTGGTGTGCGAGAAAAACTGCTCGCGGACAATAAGGGCAGGTCGGCGTTACGAAAACTTTCAAATTCACAGGTGTCGTCAGTTTTGCCAAAGCCTTTTTTGTTCTTTCCGACAAACCTGATTCCCCCGTGGAAATCATAATGATGTCCTCTAAAAACGAGGCAAACTCGTATCCTGATGGAATCCCAAAGAAGCGAATTCCATAATCCACCACATTCCCATCATCACCTATACCGGCGATAACCGTCGCGGGAATTTTATCGATGTTATACAGTTTCGCAGCAGCACTGTCGGCAACGAGATTGTATTTCTCGAGGGACAATTTATCGGACAGTTCCGCGAGTTCGGTTACGAGTTCTTCCGTAGGCGCACAATACTGACATTGTGCAACTCTTTGCGAGAAAAATATTAACCTAACAGGCTTCTGCATTTCATTAAGGCGCGTGCTAACTGCTGCCTTGTCTTCATTCGATAGAATAGCCATAATAATAACCTCCAAAAAAGTTTTAATTTCCGACATCGATAACTGGATATCAATTATCAATTACTAATTTCTAATTCTCAATTACTAATTGCTACCAGCATGTGGTGTTTTTTGAAACCGGGCAGGCGTTTTACAGTGAAGCCTGCTTCACGTAGATTGTTTTTGACAATGCCTTTTGAGCTGTAAGTTACCAATCGGCAATCTTTTTCGCAGGCAGACCGCAATTTTCTAAAAATTTCAATACTCCACATTTCAGGCTGGACATCATACGAAAATGCGTCGAAATAAATAATGTTATATTTTTTTATAAGATTTATTTTTAACAAATCTTGATCCTTT
>JALTEE010000018.1 GCA_027007865.1 bacterium | reverse complement strand
TCATACCCTCTTTAAATCGAAAACCAATAGTGATAAGTCTCATCTTGCCACTTAAAATATTTCACCGTGAAAATATTTTAAAAATTCATTCGATAAATTCTATATGTCTTATACATTCTTGCACCGATGTCTTCGAGAGCACGGTTCATTAGAACATTGTCCTCTAATATCCACGAGCATTCCGCCGCATTGTATCCCTTCCGAAGACCTTCTTTGAATGTATAGTAATAAAATGCCAGGTCTATTCCACGATTGCGGTATCCTTCGACTACGCCCATCGTAATAACTCGAACTCGATTTATCTTCCGTTGATGCCACAAAATTCTTAATATACCGAACGGCAACAATCTCCCGCCCCTGTTGTAAATAAGCGCTTGATTGACATCTGGCAGAGCAAGAGAGAATCCGACAGGTTTGCCATCCGCTTCGGCAACAAACACGAGGTCTTTATCGGCGACCATTTTCAAATCCTTCGCAGTGTGACGGAATTCATCTTCTGTCATCGGGACGAAGCCCCAATTGCGTTCCCAAGCACTGTTATATACCTTCAATATCAATTCGACTTCCTGTTCCAATTTAGAAAAATCTAACTTACGCACAGAAAAGTTTCCCTTTTTGATAGCGTAATTTGCAACTCTTTCCAATCTCGGCGGGATTTCCGGCGTATCCACAAGCCACGCCCAGAGGTCTTTTTCTTTGGTAAGTCCCGCATCTTCGACAAGTTTTGCGTAATATGGCAAATTATATGTCATCATCACCACCGGCGGGGAATCGAAGCCATCGACGAGCAATCCGCAAGTATAATTAGTGGATGGGTTCATAGGGCCGATTGCCGCTTCGACACCCTGTTCTTTCAACCATTTCGCAGCGGCTTCAAACAGCGAATTCGCAATATTTTGATTTTCGATGCACTCGAAAAAACCCCAGTATCCGATATTCAATTCCTGAAAATCGATAAATCTCGGGTCGATAATTGCCGCAATTCTGCCTAAAAGTTTTCCTTTATCGACGGCGAGGAAATATTTTGCGCGAGCGTGCTTCCAAAATGGGTGTTTTTCGAAATTGTGCAGTTTATATTCCTCGCCTTTAAGCGGCGAAACCCAATTCCCATCGGAGCGATAGATTACCCACGGAACACGGATAAACGCTGCGATATGCGCCCTCGATGAAACCTCTACTATCTTAAATCCCATTTCTCCTCACTGGTTAAGATTGCCTTTACCTCTCTGTCTACGAACAACCATCCCTTCTTTTAGCGGAGTGATACAAGTTTTCACATTCGGTATTCCATCAACTTCCATCAGACAAGACGAACATCTGCCGATTGCGCAGAAAAATCCTCGCGGGCGATTGTATCGCAGCGAACGGCGCAGAACCATAATTCCGTTATCGTGCAATGCGGCGGCAATCGGTTCGCCATCATAGCCAAAAATTTCTTCGCCTTCGAATGTGAACGAAATCCTTTTTCCCCGCTTAAATTCGAGAATGGGATGTTCCTTTATGCGCATATATCCTCCGAATAACAATTATCTTTTATATTGCCTCGAATATTTAACCTAAAAATTATCAATTAACAATCATCACGCTCAATAATTTGCAGACCTTTATAATCATACAACGAATCTTTTTTGCGCAACTGCTATTGTCTCTGTGAATACCATAGTCGCGAGAATAATTAGTGCAGCGGATACACCTAACAGTATATAATTCCCGTCGGTAGAGAATTTAATGAACTCGTATACGAGCGCGCCAATAGTAGTAATTAACATAAACGCCGCTGGAATTGCCGTGTATATAGCGGGTTTTTTTACTCCGAGCAGATAACTTGTCGCCACAAGCAATGCGAGAGCCGCCACTAATTGATTTGCCGCACCGAAGACAGGCCAGATAGTCTGCCAACTGTTCGTCATTCCGATAAAATATGCGCCAACGATGCTCACGCCCGACGCAAACCATCTGTTAGAATACCATTTCCCAACCTGCTGCTTCGAACTGCCACCCGTTACGATTTCGGTGAATAAAAATCTGCTAAGACGAGTTGCCGTGTCCAATGTCGTGAGAACGAAACCGTTTAACATAAGCATTCCGAAAAGTTTCCCACCTTTTTCGGATACGAATGGTAAATGGGATACTATTTGCCCGAACCCTGTGGAAAAAGTGATTATCCATCCGCTTTTTGATATGAGAGTATGGAAATTAAGCGGTGAACTTTTTGCAGCCCATACAAGTCCGGCGGCAACGGACATCAACGCAACAATAGCGAGAAGTCCTTCCGTAAGCATTCCACCGTATCCGATTATAAGTGCGTGTCGTTCTTTCGATAGTTGTTTCGATGTTGTTCCGCTTGCCACGAGCGAATGAAATCCCGAAATTGCGCCGCAAGCAACAATTACGAAAAGCATTGGCCACAGTGGTCCTTTTGCGGCATCGCTAAACGAGAAAAACGCTGGCGCATTTATAACAGGATGCGCAACCAATATCCCAACAGCGCCGAGAAATAATCCTGCAAAAAGTATCCACACAGAAAGATAGTCGCGAGGTTGAAGAAGTATCCACACAGGGAGAACCGACGCAAAAAGCGCATAGAGCAATAGCAGAATGAAAACGAACATAAAGGCATTCATCCCCCATATTGTTCCGCTGATTTGGATGGGGAAAATTCCGCCGAGCCATAACATCGCTACGAGCAGGATAAGAGATATAATCGTGCTGAGCCACAGCGATGTCTTTATGCGATAGTTCATCCACGCGAAAAACATCGCCAGGGGAATTAAGCCCGCCGTGGGAATGACGATTGACGGTTCCGCTATGAGTGTTTTTGCCGTGACAACAGCGAACACGGCGACGATTAAAACGAGTGATAGCCATACGAACACCGAAAATAGCCACCGTGCTCTTTTCGAAATTGCTTTTTCGGCAACTTCTGCAATCGATACTCCACCATTTTTCACGGAAATCATCATAGCGGTGAAGTCGTGGACACCGCCGAGGAAAACGCTGCCGAGCAATATCCATAGTAGAACGGGCATCCATCCCCAAGCGCCAACTGCAACGAGCGGTCCCACAATGGGTCCCGCGCCGGCAATCGAAGCAAAATGATGTCCGAACAAAACGAGCGGATTTGTCGGAATATAATCGACGCCATCTTTCAATGTCTGCGCTGGTGTAGGTTGTTCATTTTCGACTGGAAATAATTTGCGCCGAACAAATTTCCCATATAATAGAAAACCTGCCCCTAAAAACACGGCACCGATTATGAAAATAACAAAACTGTTCATCACTCACACCTCTATTGTATTTTCTTTTTCGGAGTTAGCGAAACGATTTATTATGTTTTTTCTAATGCAATTATTTCTTTGTATCAGCGGTGTGCGGGAAAAAACGCAGTTTTTATTTGAAACTCCGTCGCTACATCTTTTATGCGTCTAAATTACCAATCCTTTGGATTGTTATATCTGCTTCCGCTCATCCGCTTTTTCTTTTTCCCCTTCATCCAATCCTTCAATAACTCATTTTCCTGACGCTCCATCGCTTCCATCAATCGTTCCGCTTCTTTTTTCGATAATTGCCCAGGCTTTTTCTTCTGCTGTTGTGCTTGCTGTTGCTGTGCCTGCTGTTGTTGTTGTTGCTGCTGCTTTTGTTGTTGTTGCTGGTTCTGCTGCTTCTGGTTTTGCTGTTGGTTTTTTTGGTTCTGCTGTTTTTGATTTTGTTGCTTTTGATTCTGCTGTTTTTGATTCTGCTGCTGTTTATTTTGTTTATTTTGCGACTTCGATTGATTTTGCAAGTGTCTCAGCGCGAGTTCGAGATTGTATTTTGCATCCTCATCGTTCTGGTCGAGGATAAGGGATGATTTATAAAATTTCGCTGCCTGCTTAAAACTATCCGCCTTGTATGCGCAATTGCCGATGTTGTAGAGCGAATTTTCCGCCATTGCAGTATCTACAATTGCGGTATCTGCGGTTACCGCATCAGAAAATTCTTTCGCCGCTTCGCCGATTTTGCCACTTTTGTAAAGCGCTGTGCCAAGATTGAACATTGTTATAGGTTTTTCCGATGAAGCATCTTTCGCCCGCTGAAAACTTTTGAGCGCTTCATCGTAATCTCCCTGTTCGAAATTCTTTATCCCACGCTTCGTATCGCTCCATTCACTTGCAAAAAGCGAAGCGAAAAGGGTTCTGTCTGAATGGACTGTGACGGCCAGGGATAGAGCAGGCTTCCGACTCAGGTAGTAGGGTGCATACCAACCACGTGGCATGTCTGGATCTGCCCGGACAAGG
>JALTEE010000017.1 GCA_027007865.1 bacterium | reverse complement strand
GAAGAACTTTCTTACGACAGCGGAACAGCGTCGGCGTATTATATTCCCCGAGACCTTTCGGAAATCGACCCATCATACGCAATGTATGGGCATATTACTTACGAGGGTGTAAAATTCAACGCCACAGTAGATTGCACACTAAAACAGGTGGTAGCATATTTCGCAGGAACCGGCGCTACTGTCGAGTTCAAAGTTTCGCAGGACAACAGCGGCACACCGGGCACAGATTTAACCGGTTCGCCCTTCAGTGTATCTGTCACGACAGGCGGATGGGACACGATTACCGTTCCCGGCGCTGGAATTGCGATTCCCGCCGGCGATTTCTGGGTCGGATATACCAGAACATCCGACGATATCTACTGCGCATTCGATTCCGATACTACCGCGGGTTTGCCGTCGGTGTTCGTTACCGATTCCGGATACGCTATACCGAATAGCAATGGCGATTATCTGCTTCGTGCAGAAATTGCCACAGGTTCCGGTGGAGTTACTGTTACAGGCTATCGTGTCTATCGAGGGACATCTCCCGGCGGTCCATACAGTTTCATCGGAACGGCGGCGACCGAATCTTACACGGATGGCTCCGTTACCGACGGAACATCGTATTATTATGTTGCGACCGCCACATACAGCGACGCCGGCGAAAGCGGATATTCCAACGAAGCGATGGCTGTTCCAGGTTCGGGCGCAGGCACTGGCGGTGATACATTGAGCCACGACGACGGTAGTGCAGAATATATTCTCACGGGAACATCTCTCGGCGAAGAATACGCTGTCGTGTTCGAGCCGACAGGTCCTTGCCAATTGCTATCGGTGAGATATTATGTCAGCGGCACACCATATCTGAATTATTTCCAGGTGGGAGTTCATCGTTGGGCAGGAACGAGAATAACGGGGGATTATATCGAGCCGTTTCCCTATTGGGTCGACCCCGATGCGAATGGATGGACAGATGTCGATATGACGCCCTATGAAATATATCTTCCTGGCGATTTTGCCGTCGGATATATCGTGAACGATACTTCGACGCACATCGGAATCGACGATGTCGACGATGACTATTCTTGGGTATATGACCCATCATCTGACAACTGGTCTGATTTCAGTTATACGCTCTTTATTCAAGCGGTTGTTCGCTATCTTGAAACTGGCGAAACACATATGTTATACGGAACGGTTAATCTTTCCGCGGGTAGTGGGGGTTCGCCTCCACCGAGCGACCTTTCGGGAAGCATTGTCAGAGTAGTCGAAACGGGAGACCTCGATACAACGGATACAAGCGGATATTATGAAGTCGATAGTCTTCCATCCGGAGTTTATACTGTTAAAGCGTGGCATCCGGGATATGAGGAGCAAGAACAAACTGTTGGAATAACCGACGATGTGGAGCAGAATTTTTCATTGGTGCCGTTCGACACTCCGCTCAATCCGCTACGGAATTTTACTGCTACGAGTTATCTCGATGGGCAGGTCTTGCTGCGTTGGCTGCCTCCGCTCGGATATCCTGGAACATCCGAAGAAATTTCATATTACGACCCATCAGCAACGAGTTTATGGTTCTTCCCCGAACTCGGACCGGGCGATATTTTCGACACTCGATTTGAAATTTGGTTTCCCTGCACTGTGCAGACAATCGCATTCGAGTGCTACGATTCCACAGGCGGTTACCCTAATGTCTCCGTGCATTTCTGGCTCGACGATGGCGAAGGCTATCCCGACCTCGAAAACGAATTGATAGATTCCGTAATCGTTTCGCCATCGGGCTATCCGAGTTGGGATACATTAAATATGGTGGGTAGCGGTCTCGTTCTTTGGCCCGGGCAGGTTTTACATATGGGTGTCCGTCTTCTATCGTCGCAGCCTTCTGTTCTCGCAACGGACACGATACCGCATTATTCTCCGCCGCTGTGCAGATTGTATTCGTCATCGGGCGGTTCGTGGCGTAATCTCGGCGAACTTATGGTCGCGATGATTGTGCAGTATTTTGCGGGAACCGCAAGACTTTCGCCTTCGATAAATCCGCCAAAATCGGCAAGATGGTATGCAACGATGGAAAATGTCGCTCCCGCAGTAAAACTGACAGATAATCCTCTGCGGCGTGCTATGTCGCCGATGGCACCGGAAAATCTGCAGCAATATCTCGTATATCATTCTACGAGCCGAAGCGGTCCCTATGACCTCGCAGGAACGGTGGACGACCTCGATTCGATGTATTTCCTCGACGACGGTTTGACGAACGGCGAAGTCCAATATTACTATGGCGTCGCATCGTATGACCACGGCTATTCCGACCCATCGGACACGGTTGCAGCGCTGCCACTCGCATTTAACGATACAGCGTGGGTTCTGTTCGTCGATGACGATGCGAGTTGCTACAATTCGTCTTACGACGACGAGGGAATTGCAATAGCGCAAATTTTAACCGACATCGGCGTGCCGTTCAACGCTATTGACCTCGACCCGCTGTATTATATAACTTCCGCCGGACTCGGAGAATATCAAGCGGTCATTTGGAACTGCGGTCTTCCGTTTTCAAACGGCTGGACACTCGCCGATAGCGAAGAAGCAAACATAGGGCGCTATCTCGACGGCGGCGGAAAATTCGCATTGTTTGCGCAGGATTATCTCTGGGACAGATACGCAGGCGCTTCGATATTCTCTTCGGGAATGTTCGCATACGATTATCTCGGATTAGGCGCTGCAACGCAGGATTATTGGACAATTAGTGGCACCAGCACAGGAACGCTCGAAGGACACGGTTTCGCCGATGGACTTTCATACAGCGTCGCAAATCCCTTCACGAATGGAAAACTTTATATGGATAAATTCACTGTTTTCTACGGCGACACATTGCTTTTCTTTGATAGAACCGATAGTTCCGGAGTTTTCGGCACGCAGTATGACGGCAGCACTTTTAAAAGCGTATTTCTCGCATCGTCGCCGTTTGCGATGGTCGATGGTGCATCGCCGAACACCGTGGAAGAATTTTTGCGCAGAATGCTATACGATTACTTCGGTGTCCATCATATCTCTTCTGACACTGCTGTAGCATCATACGATTTAGCAGCGGGTTGGCATATGCTTTCCGTGCCCGTGAATGTTACCGATAATTCCATTTCCGCTGTGTTCCCAGGAAATTACGGCGTATTTTCATACGACCCTGTCGCAGGTTCTTATTCTCCTGTTACTACTGTTCAACCCGGTGTAGGATATTTCGTTCTCTTTATATCCGATGTGAGTTTCAATTTGACAGGCGCACCCATTGATACTTTAAGCGTAAGTTTGAGCGGCGGCTGGAATATGATTGGTGTGCCGTGGACCGCCAGCGGTTCGATTTCGTTCAGCGAAGCGAACTATGTTCCGAGTATGCTTATTCCCGGAACATACTATGGTTTCGATGCATCGTTGGGCAGTTATTTTATGCCGTCGTCCGCAGAAGTAACAAAAGGATATTGGGTTGCATTGACGGGCGATTGCGTTTTGCATTTCCCCGGCAGCTCGTTGATGAAATTCTCCACTCCTGCGCTATCATCCGCGGAAATAAAATTTTTATCATCTGGTCCACCACCTCCACCGAATAAAATGATGCCAAAAATGTTCGATGTTTCATTGCCGTATCCGAACCCGTTTAATAGTGCTTGCAAAATACAAATTTATCTACCAAATTCAGGACAGGTTTCGATGAAAGTCCGGGACATAGCGGGCAGAGTCGTTTTATCGAATAGCAAGATGCAATCGAAAGGCACTCATTCGCTCGATTGGAACGGCAAAAATTCTGCTGGAATGGATGAGCCGTCGGGGATATATCTCATTTCGGTGGAATACGACGGCAGAAGCATCACAAAAAATGTGCTGCTCGTTAGATAGTTGGTTATCGGTGATTTGTAAATTAAAATTAGTAATAAGGAGCCTTTATGCTACATATCTTTATGGCAGGCACATCGCAGCAGGGACAGCAAAGTAGCAATCCACTGGTCGGGCTTTTGCCGTTTATCCTGCTTATTGTGGTGTTTTATATTTTTATAATTCTCCCACAGACAAAAAAGCAAAAGCGGCATCAGGAGATGCTTAAATCACTTCAGAAAGGTGACAGAATTATCACTAATGGCGGGATTATTGGCACGGTTGTCGGCACAGACGAGGAAAAGGTTGTTATCAAGGTTGGCGGAGCCGACACTGTAAAATTGGAAGTAGCAAAAGGATTCATTTCGCAAAAAATAACATAATACGATATTTAGGATTTGAACTTGAAACCTTCGCGGGGGGTAGATATGGCTACAATAT
>JALTEE010000016.1 GCA_027007865.1 bacterium | reverse complement strand
GTTTATGGCGAACGGCGGCGGAGCGTGGGATAATGCAAAAAAATTCATCGAAGCGGGAAATCTCGGCGGAAAAGGCTCCGATGCGCACAAAGCGGCGGTGGTCGGAGATACCGTCGGCGACCCGTTCAAAGATACCGCAGGACCATCTATGAACATTCTCATTAAATTGATGTCGGTGGTTTCTCTTGTTCTCGCACCGATATTGGTGAAATTTTTGCGATAAAAAACATTGACGATTTTTTACTATTAGATATTTTCTTAACATATTTCTATAGCATACTATAAACATTTTCAGGAAAGGCGGTAATACGATGTTCGACACTGGCAATACGGCATTTATGCTCCTTGCTACAAGCCTTGTGATGTTGATGACGCCCGGGTTGGCATTTTTTTACGGCGGGCTTGTCAGCAGGAAAAATGTGCTGGCTATAATGATGCAGAGTTTCGTATCTATGGGATGGACAACAATCCTGTGGGTAACAGTCGGTTTTACGATGTGTTTCGGCAAGGATGTCGGCGGAATAATAGGAAATTTCCAGTATTTATTTCTTCACGGCGTTACTGTAAAATCGGTATTTGCATCGAATGCAGGCATTCCGCTTCTGGTATTCATAGCATATCAGATGATGTTCGCCATAATAACGCCTGCATTGATAACGGGCGCTTTTGCGGACAGGGTTAAATTTAAAGCATATATGATATTTTTAACCGTATGGCTTCTATTTGTTTATTTCCCGCTTGTTCATATGATATGGGGCGGCGGGATATTACAGCAATGGGGCGTTCTCGATTTCGCAGGAGGTATAGTCGTTCATGCCAGCGCAGGATTTGCAGCTCTTGCAGCGGTATTTTTTGTGGGAAAGAGAAGCGTTAAAAACCTAAAACCTCACAGCATACCATTAGTCGCACTCGGCACGGGACTACTTTGGTTCGGATGGTATGGATTCAACGCGGGAAGCGAATTGCGAGTGGATGCTGTAACTGCCGCAGCATTCTTAAACACAGATGTGGCAGCATCATTTGCGGCAATAACATGGCTTATATTAGCGAGAATCTTTGAGAAAAAGCCCAAGATACTTGGTATGCTTACAGGTGCAGTTGCAGGGCTTGCAACAATAACTCCTGCTGCAGGATATGTCGGTGTGCGAGCGGCTATGCTAATTGGAATAATCGCTTCTCTTGTGTCTTATATCGCTGTTGCATACAAAAATAGAAAAGGCTGGGATGACGCTCTCGATGTCTGGGGAGTGCATGGTATCGGCGGATATGTCGGTATTTTGCTGCTCGGCATTTTTTCGAGCCTGACCATAAATGCTAATGGCTCAAATGGACTTCTATCCGGCAACTCGATATTTTTCCTCAAAGAGTTCATAGCCGTAACACTTACAGCTCTCTATGCTTTCCTGTTCACATATATTGCTCTATGGGTGATAAACAAATTCACGCCTGTCAGAGTTTCCGAAAAAACAGAAGAAGAAGGGCTTGACCGGGTTCAGTTTGGCGAAGAAGCATATATCTAATGTTTTTTACAGTTCGTTGACAGCAAAAACCGCCTCGATAAAATCGGGGCTGTTTTTTTATGTAAATTTAAGATTTTGATATTGCATAAAGATATAATTCCATAATATTGTATCGAAATATTGTATCGGACAATTTTACAATAGGCGTTCATAGATTTTGAGGAGGCTTTTTTATGGCGATAACATTTAAGGGTGGAATTCATCCGCCCGAGGAGAAGCATTTTTCGGAGAAAAAAGCGATAGAAGTTCTGCCCGTTCCCGATGAAGTATTTATACTGCTTTCGCAGCACGCGGGCGCACCAGCAAAACCGCTCGTGAAAAAGGGCGACAGCGTCAAAATGGGACAGAAAATCGGTGAGGCAGCAGGATTTATATCGGCAAATGTGCATTCTTCCGTTTCGGGAACGGTTAAGAAAATCGACGATGTGCCGCATTTTTTAGGTGGATTTTCGCCTGCGGTAATCATCGAAAACGATGGCAAAGATACGCCCGCAGAGGAACTCGTCCCACACGGCGATTGGAAAAGTCTTCCGCGAGACGAATTTGCGAAAATCGCAGCGGAAGCGGGAATTGTCGGAATGGGCGGCGCTATGTTCCCGATGAATGTAAAACTTTCTCCGCCGAACGATAAGCCGATAGATACCGTGATAATAAACGGTGCGGAATGCGAGCCATATCTCACCGCTGACCACAGACTTATGCTCGAATTTCCCGAGAAAATCATCGAAGGAACGCAGATGATAGCATTCGCACTCGGCGCAAAACGCGTCATCATCGGTATCGAGAACAACAAACCCGATGCGGTGAAAAAGATGTCCGAAGCAGCGAAAGAAACCGATATCGAGGTCGTCGCCATAAAAACGAAATATCCGCAGGGAGCGGAAAAGCAATTGATAAATGCGCTCACGGGACGAGAAATTCCAAGCGGCGGATTGCCCTTCGATGTAGGATGCTATGTTCAGAATGTCGGCACGGCGATGGCGCTGCGCGACGCTGTCATAGATGGAAAACCGCTCATCGAACGAGTTACAACAGTATCGGGAACAGTCGTCAGGGAGCCCAAAAATTTTCTGGTTCGCGTGGGAACGCCGATTAAAGACCTTCTCGACGCAGCAGGCGGAGCGAAGAGCGAAATCGGAAAAGTTATATCCGGCGGACCTATGATGGGACTTGCTCAATGGACAATGGAAACTCCTGTTACAAAAGGCACGAGCGGCGTTCTCTTCTTCCCGCCTGAAAGTGCGAAACTCGGCGAAGAAACAAACTGCATCCTCTGCGCAAACTGCATCGACATCTGCCCGATGAGACTTATGCCGACGACAATCGCACACAATGCAAAAGCGGGAAAATTCGATGTGGCGCAAAGTCTCGGTGCAATGGACTGTATCGAATGCGGGAGTTGCTCTTTCGTATGTCCGGCGAATATTAAGTTGCTCCAATATATTCGCTGGGCAAAAGCAGAGATTAGGAAAATGGGTAAGTAAATGTAACATAGGGCTTTAGCCCTATGCGTATAATAGAGATGCAAATTTTTTAGAGAGGTAATTTTATGCCAAATTCGCCGGAATATATAAGAACAAGTCTCGCCGCTGCGATGACGCTGAAACTGCGCGATGGACTATTTTGGCGCGGAGCGAGATTGTATTGCATAAATTTGCTGCTTGTCTATGACAAGCCTTGCGCTGGGAACTGCGCATACTGCGGGCTGCATCGATTGCGAAGCGAACCCGAACACGCTCCGCACAGCACACAAAAATTGAACCGACCCGATAAAACATTCATCCGCGTGGACTGGCCCGTATTTCCAACAGAACTCGTTGTCGAACGAACTGCGCAGCTCGAAGAAGAGCAAAACCTCCAGCGGGTTTGCATTTCGATGCTCACTCGCAGGGAATGCGTGAAGGATACAGTCGAAGTCATAGATATGCACCGTCAGCGCACGGATATTCCGATTTCCGTTCTCGCTTCGCCGATGATTACACGAAAGGATGACCTCGAGCGAATTAAAGCAGCGGGAGCGGACAAACTCGGTGTCGCTGTCGATGCTGCAACGCCCGAACTATTCGATAAATATCGCGGGAAACCGCGCGGCGCACCGCATAAATGGGAAAGATATTGGGAATTTTTCCGCGAAGGAATCGAAGTTTTCGGCAGAGGCAATGTCGGCAGCCATTTGATTGTCGGGCTCGGCGAAACCGAGCGGGAAATGGTTGCCGCAATCCAGCAGACAAAGGATTTCGGCGGAGAAACTCATCTTTTCTCATTCTATCCCGAAGAGGGTTCCGATATGGAAAATGTTTCGCCGCCACCAATCGACCAGTATCGCCGAGTGCAAATCGCAAGATTTCTCATCGACAATGAATTGAGCGAAATGTCTGCGATGAAATTCGACGAAAGTGGCAGAATAATCGATTTCGGACTCACAGCGGAACAATTTAACACTGTCATCGAAGGCGGATATCCATTTATGACTTCCGGTTGTGCAGGAAAAGACGGCAAAACGGTTGCTTGCAACAGACCATTCGGAAATTCGCGTCCCGGTCCGGGAACGCGAAATTATCCATTTGTTCCAAGTCCAGATGATATCTCTCTTATACGCTTACAGATGGAAACAGGTTTGGACAAGCCGTTTTGAAATTTTCAAAATTTTGCGCCCATAGCTCAACAGGATAGAGCGCAGGCCTCCGGAGCCTGAGGCACTGGGTTCGAATCCCAGTGGGCGCAATCCCGTTTGGGCAGGATTGACCATTTGCCCATCGGGACTGCATCGGTA
>JALTEE010000015.1 GCA_027007865.1 bacterium | reverse complement strand
GCTCTCCACCACACAAAACTAATCGTGTATCTGAAATGAAATTTATCTGATATAATATTTTATGCAGAACAAGATGAAGTCCAGTATAAAGGGGGAGATTTATTGTTTTTAATGGTTTCTATTGCTTGGATTACGATTTTTCTCTTACAAAAACATTTCTTGCCTAATTTATTTCGATATAATATTTTGTCGGGCAATATTTAGACAGGAATGAAAGATGTCACCACATCGGGGTTTCATAGCGGACGAAGACCTTTCGGGGAAGAAATTTTACGATGCTCGATTGGTAAAACGCTTGATGTCATTTGCGAAACCGTATTGGCTAATGATGGTCGCTGCATTTTTTATGCTGTCGGTCGCATCGCTCATAGAAATATATTTACCGTATCTATCTAAGCGAGCAATCGACGATTATATCGTAACGAACCATCAACTGCTCGTTTTTTCACGAAGCGATACTCTTCGCGAGCGGCATTATATCGAGCAATATGGCGCTGCGATGTTTCGGGCAGGCAAGGATTCGTTTATAGTGGACGGTTCCGTTCTCGACCCGGCGGATATGAAACAAGGACTTGCGCAAAAAATCGTTCTGCAAAAGAAATTTCTGCCGATATATTTGTCCGATTACCTGCCATCGCTCACAGACACGGTAAAAAGCGTATTGCACACTCATAAAACTTTTGTCATCGATGTCGGTGAAGCGGCTGGCGATACGATATTATCGACAAAAGTGTTTAAACTTCCATTCGGCAAGAAGCACGAATTGCGCAAACCCGATTATGCAATCGAGAATGGCAATCTCCAAAAGTTTTCCCGAAAGGATTTAATTTTATTGCGCGGCGGGCAATTGAACGGGCTAATAAAGATTGCGATTTTATATTTTATTCTGCTGGCAATTTCATTTATCGTGAATTTCGGTCAGGTTTATACACTATTCACGGTTTCGCAGCGCGCAATGCACGACATAAGATTGAAATTGTTCGCTCATCTTCAAAAACTTTCGCTGCGCTTCTTCGATAAAAACCCAGTCGGGCGACTCGTAACGCGTTCCACAAACGATGTCAATACTGTCGCAGAAATGTTCACATCCGTTGCGGTAAATTTATTTAAGGATATTTTTATGCTTGTCGGCATCGGCGCGATAATGCTGTATATGAATTGGCGGCTATCGGTAATTATATTTTCGATTGCACCTTTTATATTTTTGACGGCGATGTTTTTTAGAAAGTATATGCGGGAAGCATATCGCTGGGTGAGACGAGCGCTGGCGTCGGTGAATGCGAAAATATCCGAAGACCTTGCGGGAATCAGGATTATTCAATCGTTTGGGCAGGAAAAGACTTCGCGCAAAAAATTCGATTCCGTAAATGTGGAATACTATGGCGCAACGATGAGAATGCTGCTCGTCAACGCGATATTCAGGCCGATTATGACACTGTTTTCAAATTTCGCAATCGGAGTTATAATATGGTATGGTGGCGGGCAGGTTATTCAGCAGTCGATGTCGCTTGGAATGCTCGTCGTATATCTCTCGTATATTAATATGTTTTTCCGACCGATAATGGCGCTTTCGGAAAAATATAATATAATGCAGGCTGCGATGGCTGCATCTGAACGAATTTTCGGGCTAATCGATGAGAAACCCGATATAACAAATATCGAAAATCCATATAAACCGAAACGGGAAGATATTTTGGGCAAAGTCGAATTGCGAAATGTCGATTTTTCGTATAAAGAGGGAGAACCTGTCTTAAAAGATGTTTCGTTTGTCGCGGAACCTGGGAAAACAATCGCTCTCGTCGGTGCAACAGGCGCAGGAAAAACTACGATTACATCGCTGTTGTCGCGGTTATACGATATTCAGAGCGGACAAATTCTCATCGACGATGTGGATATTAAGAAATGGGATTTACACACATTGCGGAGAACAATCGGCATTGTTTTGCAGGATGTTTTTCTCTTTTCCACGAACATTCGCGAAAATATAAGATTGAATAACCTCGATATTTCGGAGCGAGATGTCGAAATGTCTGCGAAAATAGTCAATGCGGATGAATTTATATCGAATTTGCCGAAAAAATTCGATGAACCTGTTGCTGAACGAGGCGCGACATTATCTTCGGGACAACGACAATTACTATCATTTGCAAGAGCGCTGATATTCGACCCGAAAGTGCTCATTTTAGACGAAGCCACCGCAAATATTGATACTCACACCGAGCGACTCATCCAAGATGCAATCGATAAACTGTTGACCGGCAGAACATCTATCGTCGTCGCTCATCGATTATCGACCATCCGAAATGCCGATGAAATACTCGTTATGCACAGGGGAAAAATCATCGAACGCGGGACACACTCGCAACTTATCAAACTCGAAGGATACTATTCGAGATTGTATGAATTGCAGTTTAAGAATATAAATGGAAATTTTAAACAATGATATAACCATAACGAGCGTGCTAAATTATGAGATATTTAGTATTAGTTGTTCTGCCGATGATTTTATTGCTGTCGGGCTGTTCTCAAAAACAAGAGCAGCAGACATCGCCGGGTAGTTTCGAAGTGTTTTTCACCGACCCATACGGCGATGAAGATATTTTGCAGCGAGCGATAGAACTTATATCCGATGCCGAAAAAACGATAGATTTGGAATCGTATGGCTTCGACTTGAACGAACTTGCCGATTCGCTAATCGCAGCACACAATAGGGGAGTGGTCGTGCGAATTACCTGCGAACACGATAATTATGAATCGGACACTCACGAAGGCGACCCATATTGGGATATGCAAAATGCAGGAATTCCGATAACTCCTGACAACGATGACGGCGCTATAACTCACGACAAAGTGATGATAATAGACAGCGCTATCGTATGGACGGGTTCGACAAATTTTACATATAACGGCTATTATTTGAACAATAACAATGTGATTATCATCGAATCCGAAGATGTTGCCAAAACATATCTCGAAGATTTCTCGCAGATGTTCGCAGGCGATTTTCACAATCAAAAAACGGGTGATGGTGCAGAAAAATTCCCCGTTGCAGACGGAAGCGTAGAAATATGGTTCACGCCGGAGGATTCGCCCGATGAAATGCTCGCTCAAAATGTTAATAATGCGCAGCAATCGGTGGATTTTTGCATTTTCGCATATACACTCGATGAACTCGCCAATGCAATGATAGAGGCGCATAATAGGGGAGTATCCGTTCGCGGGATTTTCGACCAAAGTTCTGCATACGATACAGATGTTACTAAATATTACACACTTCTCGACGCGGGATTGGATGTTGAACTCGACCCCTGTCCTTACGCTTTCCACCACAAATTTATGGTAATCGATGCAGACGGTGACGAACCTACCGTAATCACAGGCAGCGGGAATTATTCGATAGCGGGAACCAGCTCAAACGATGAAAATTTCGTCGTCGTCCACAGCGAATCGGTTGCACAAAAATATCTTTCCGAATTCGAGCGCTGGTGGGAATAGGTGCTATGCGATTATAAAGTTAATTGATGAAGGAATACGCCCTTGTAAAAACGGATTTGTGTATTTGAAATATTCTTAGCGACCACCAGGAGCGATACCGGCGAACCCCGAAGGGTAATGGTCAAGCGGAACGATTGTGCCGAGGGCGGGACTTGAACCCGCACAGGCTAAAATGCCCACTAGATCCTGAATCTAGCGCGTCTGCCAATTCCGCCACCCCGGCAAAATTTTTTACCGATTTTCTATCATCGATGAAAACTTTCCGATTGCAATTTTTCCCGATGGCTTTTAATTTGTATTTGCAAAAACGATTGTCAAGAGGAAATTTTGTGAAAATCATTGCACGAAATAGGAAAGCGTTCAGAGATTTCGAACTTTTCGAAAAATTTGAAGCGGGGATTATGCTCGAAGGTTCGGAAGTGAAATCGATTCGAGCGGGTCGCGTAAGTCTCAAAGATGCCTATGCAAAGGTGAAGAATGAAGAAATCTGGCTTTATGGAATGCATATTTCGCCGTATGAAAAAGCGGGGATTTTCATTCCCGACCCGAAGCGTCGGCGAAAACTGCTGCTGCATAAGCGCGAGATAATGAAATTGAAATCGCGCACCGAAGAGCGAGGACTCACGATTGTGCCTATCGAATTGTATTTCAAGAAGGGAATTGTAAAGGTAAAAATCGCTCTTGCAAAAGGAAGAAGAGAATATCAAAAAAAGCGATATCTTTTATCAAAACAGCAGGAACGCGATAAAGAGCGAGAATTGAGGGATTATTTGAAAAGAAAGGATTACAAATAACTATATC
>JALTEE010000014.1 GCA_027007865.1 bacterium | reverse complement strand
CTGTTAATTATGCAAAATACAAAATCTCAACAGGTATAGCCGAGGGCATTAATAATAAAATCAAGAACATCAAACGCAGAGCATATGGAATAAAAGATTTACAATATATGAAATTCTTGGCAATCGATGCATTCTATTAGCCAACTTTTTCTAACAAGAACCAAAATAAAAAAGCCAGAATAGAAGTTTTCTATTCTGGCTTGATAATATGAAAATCTCATATTGAGAAATTACGGTTTATACACAGCAAACTGGAAATTTGCCTTGGAAAGGCTGAATCCTCCTCCAAAACCACCCGTATATTTCTCGATATATACATCAAGCATACCAGCATCACTCGAAGTATAGGCAACTCCCAATTCAGCGCTAATTGTAACAACCGCTATATAATTTCCTTCAGTATATGTTTCTCCTGCTATCCTGATTTCATAGTAGCTGCCACTCGAATTCCAAGTAATCGACGAAACATTACTCGTAGCGTGTATCGAAGTTAAATTCGAATCCACATATCCATACGCTATTGGTAGAGGTGAATTTGTGTATCTATCTATTTTCAAATCGCCACTTGTATGAATATCTCCGTCCACATCAAGTTTAGCGGTTGGGGCTTCCGTTCCAATTCCAACACTTCCAGATGGAGCAGAATAGAGATTATTACCAGTTTTCACCCAATCACTATCATCTGCGAGGGAAGAAAGGTCGATGTTCCAATCATTTCCCGCATCGCTTATAGTCAGTGTATTAGAACCTGCATTAAAAGTAGCGTCGGTAATCAATTCATTGGTAGAATCGCTGTCGAGAGCGAGGTCGGATAAATCAGCAACCCAAGATGAACCGGCATCGGCTATCGTTAGGTTATGAGTGCCTAAATCATACGAAACATCGGTTATCAATTCATTTGTAGTGTCGCCATCGATTTCACTTTCGAGAAATCCTGTTATTTCGACAGTGTGGTCACCTGCCATATCCGTTATTGTCAACAAATTAGAAGAATCATCCCAGTTAACATCGGAAATTCCCGAAGTTGCGAAATCAGCAGAAAAATCTGCTGTCCACACCGAGCCCGCTTCCGTTATGGTTAATATATGTGCGGTTGTGTCGTAATTTACATCAGTAATCAATTCATTGGTAGAATCGCTGTCGAGAGCGAGGTCGGACAAATCCGCAACCCAGGATGAACCGGCATCGGTAATCGTCAGATTGTAAGTTTCTGAATCATAAGAAACATCGGTAATCAACTCGTTTGTTGTATCGCCGTCGATTTCACTTTCAATAAATCCTGTTATCTCGGCAATATGGTCGCCAGCATGGTCTGTGATTATCAAAGTATTCGAGGAATCGACCCAGTTCATAGCGGTGATATCCTCATTTCCCACTACATTATCGGCATCATCGACATCATCAATACCATCGGAGAAACCTGATGGGACATCTGCAATATCGTCCCAATTAACCTGAGTGGGCGTCCATTGACTTCCACTCCACCCGAGGAAATCCCCAGATGAGGGGGATGTGTTCGCAATAGGATTATTTCTCAAACCAACAACAGTAACACTACCATCGATTGTTCCGTCAACATCTCCGGAAATCGTGTGAGTGTGTCCTGCCAAGGCGAAATCCGATGCCGAATAACCATCGAGAGTATTTGCATCTATGGGAGAGGATATACTAACATACCTTGCATCGAACCATGCCAAATCGAGGTTTATAGTGGCATCTCCCGATGTAGCACCACCTAATAACCCAGTTCCAACAGTAACCGATGTTATATCTCCCGGAGTGACTCCACCTGTAATTCCAGAACCGTCTATTACAATATTGTTTGTATATGAATCAAAGGAAATATCGATTCCACCGGCACCAGATACTCGAATTTGCGGGTTTGTTTCATCGGCGGTGAACTGGGTAACTCCTGCGCTATTCGAGACATATATGCCGGTTAATCCACCTGCTTCATCATCTGCCCAGCTTATAGTTCCTCCCACTATCTTTAACACTTGTCCCTCGCTTCCACCAGTGGTGCTTATTTTAGGAGGAGTCACAGCAGCATCGGAGAGTTTATCAGTTGTGACTGCCCCATCGGCCAAATAAATAGTATTAACCGCCCCAACGGCGATACCCAAAGTATTCGTAGCCAATCCATTTCCAGATAGAGTGCTGTCGTGCTCTACAACTTGACTTCCCCAATCGTCGCTGCCAGAACCAGTTTCGTCATCAGCCCAAACCACAGAACCGCCTGAGGTTATCTTTAATATCTGCCCAGTGGAACCACCTTCGGAACTTATTTTAGCACTGGTTATTGCACCGTTTTGAATTTTGGAAGTCGAAATGGAATTTTCAGCGATTTTATCGTTTGTAACTCCACCATCGGCAATTCCCAGTGGATTAGAGGTTGTTCCATCTCCTGTTAATGTGGCATCGTGATTTCCACCTACATTATCATCTCCCCATACAACTGCCCCACCTGAAACCTTTAACACTTGTCCATCGGAGCCACCCAGTGGATTCAATTTATATGTCGTCACCGAATTATCAGCAAGTTTATCTGTGGTAACACCAGCTACTGCAATGCCCAATGAAACTTCACCTGTTCCACCACCAGCAATTCCTTCACTCACAATTATATTGGTAACCCCAGTTTCCCCCGTTCGCGTCTCATCATTAGCGGGAACCCAACTACTGCCATTCCATTTTATGACCTGTCCTGTTAATGCTCCCATATTATCGAGTTTATCGGCAGTAATAGCTTCATCGGCTATTTTCCAAGTATCTACTCCGCCATCGGCAATAGAGATAACTGTTCCTGTAATATCGATTCCGCTACCTGCGAGGTAATTTGTTCCGTCATCCGAGCCATCGGCGAACCCTGATGGCATATCGGATATATCGCTCCACGATACTGTGTGAGCCATAGAAGACACATTCGCACTGTCGGCAAGATGCGAGTGTTCAGACTCCAATGAGTAATCAGATGTATCAGCCAATGCGGAATGTTCCGATTCGATAGAATAGTTTGCAGTATCGGAAAAGATGGCAGTATCGGAATGTATCGACCAGAAAGCATAGGGACTTGCTCCTAATCGATACCGAGGGCTATACTCCTCCACAGTCCCAAGTTGAACTCCTAAAAACAAGGAATCAGAGAAATCAACATCGGTTAATGGGTTTACTGTTCCGAGCATAACCGAGAATATTCCATTGGAAGTATTTACCGCCAAGGTTTCTGCCCACATCTCGGTTCCTCCTGTAGGAACATCGTATATTCTGAAAGTTAAATAATGAGTTCCATCAGAAATCGGCACACCAGAACCATCGACGAGGCGCCCCTGAAATGAAATCAACTTAGGGACGGCTGCGAAAGCCACTATTGCCGATAACATGATGAATACCAGCAATAATCTGTGATTGTGCATAATGCACCTCCTTTAGTTTATTTTTGCCAATTATTTTATCATTACGATTTTACCTGTTTTTTGGAAATTATCGACTCGGATAAGGTAAAAATATGTTCCGCTGGGAAGGTTGTTATCCGATGAAAAAGTAAATGTATAGTTTCCTGCTGGACTTTCTGTTTTGTATGAATATATCAGATTACCCGATAAATCGAAAAGTTTAATGGATAAAGCACTATTCGATGGAAGTCCGATATCGATTTTCGTGGAACTATTGAATGGATTGGGGTAAAAATTACCAATTATGGGAGAGGCAGGCAGTTTCGTTCTTCGTTCTTCAATTTTTGTGATAGTAATTCCACTTGTGATGAAGCCCGCTTCAAGAGAAACTGAATCTGAACATAAGCCCATAACTGATTGTCCAATCGAAGAAAAAAGAATTTTACCTTCTCCAGCAGATACATGGGCAAAACCTCCTCCATTGTCGGATACGGATGGATACATAGATTGGGCGGAGATAAAAGCAAACTGGAATATGACTACAATAAGTCCAATGCACAGTTTATTAAACATAATTTCCTCCTTTCTTTTCGTAAAGAGTTATTTTTATTATTTCTTATGTCAAGAGTTATTTTTTCGAGCGTTATTTACAGTTTTTCGGGGTAAAAATATTCAACAAGTTTTTCCATCGGTGTTAGTCTGTTTATTCGTTTATCTTTTTTGACCAAATTATAAAAATTGACAAATCATGTCAAACTGTTTTTTTCGATGAGCTGATGAATCAAAATAGGTTTTATTGTGCCATCCCGCTGGGGCGGGATTCATTGACGACTTGTTCGAGAAACTTCTTTGCTGAATATTGTGTTTTTATCGGGAAGTATAGCTGCGAAAAGTTCTCTTGAAAAATCATTCTGA
>JALTEE010000013.1 GCA_027007865.1 bacterium | reverse complement strand
GTTCTCGTGCAATTCTCGACATATTCAGAATACCTGCATCGGTAGCGAGAATTTGCATAAACGATTTAAAAAAGTTCCAATTTCCGCGGGGCAGTATCGAATAAATATCTCGATTTAAAAAGCCCATAGCAATCGAGCGGATAGCATTATTTTTTTCTAAAAGTTTCGATAAAAAAACATTCGGGAAAAGTCCAAAATTTATGGTGTGATTCCATATCTCATCGATTTCTCGATAATATCCGGAAAATACTTTTTCAAGATTATCGGGTTCGATTCTAATTTTCAATTTGTGCTCGACTATTTCTGTGAGCGAGAACGGCAGGATGTTTATTTCCAAGGCTCTTCCTGTAAGATTTTCGCCGATGCCATTTCGACCCCATAAAAATGTCGAACCTGTAGCAATGAATTTGATTCTATGTCTAAATTTATCGTAAATCCGCTTCAATGCGGTGCCGCCGTTATCGATTTTTTGTATTTCGTCGATGAGAAAATAAACATTGCGAGTTGCTGGAAGAAGCTCGATTCGGGATTCCATTTTGCGGACATCGAAAAGAATATCCCATTGGTCAGGATAATCTCCATCTACAAAGAATACTTCGGCGCCACCAGAACGGAATTTATCGGCAAGATGGTGCAATATTGTTGTTTTCCCGCTCTGTCTTGGACCAGAAAGAATAGCGATTAAATGCGAGTTCAATACATCGATAATAGATTTCTCAGATGTTCTATGAATATAATTCATAATTACCCATACTATTTCGGAATATACTTCCGAAATAACCCTACTAATTAGATATTGTCATTCCGATTTATCCCTACTGTTTCCATAACATCGCTATTAAAAATATCACTGCTATTTGTTTAGTCAAGTAATTTTTCGGGAGGTTTTAAAAAATGTCCTTTTCAGACATAACATTATATACGACATCGGATATTTTGGTGCGCGAAGGCGAAATTCTCGAAAATGTGCCGTTCATAAATCGACACGATGTTGTGAAGCACATCATCGAGGAGCGAATAAAGTCGAGATTCCCCGATATATCCGACCCGGTTTCGGAAATTTCCGACCCATCCGTATTCAAAGATGCGGGCATCTTTTTGAATCTTGCTCTCATATTGCGCGAAAATTCTTCGCGCAAGGACGATATTTTCGCAGTCCGCGCAGAATTCTATCAGCGAATGTTCGAGAAGGAAATTTTACGCGCATTCGATTCGCTAAAATTCGACACCGAGAAAAACGAGGGTGTGGAAATCGTTAGATAATTTCATATTTGGATTTCATAAACTATCGTATTAGGTCGGACATTCTTGTCGGGCAATCGTGGTAGGTTAAACCTGACTTTTCGAGACTACCAATAACGAACAGCCGAGAATGCCTACTCTACTATCTAAGAAATTTCATTGTGAAAATTGCATTAGATGAAAAAGAAAAAAAAAAAAAAAAGGAGGCTTCCTTATTATTGTGAACGAATATCATATTTCGATTTCGATACCGCCATAGAATGTTCTTCCGAAAACTGGCGCATACATAAATGCGGCATCGTCCAAATGGCGCTCGGGTTGAATGTAGTTGCTTAAATTTCTTCCGCCGACGAACAGTTTGAATTTGTCCGCTATTTTTCGTGAAATTTTCGCATCTATAATTAAATGTGGCTCGGTTTCCTTAATTTTTAGGGGAATCTCCTCATCTTGAAAGTAATCTATATACATCGGTCCTTGATATTTCAAATCGGTTGTGAATCTCCATTTTACAGGGATGAAATCGAGTTTTAAATTGCCTGTATATTTAGGAAATCGGGATATATACTTACTATCGTTTTCGTAAGGAGTTCCTGCCCAATCTTCACGAATATGGGCATATTTACCATTATTAATAGTTATGCCTGTCGATATCGAAATGATATTAGATGGATTGATTCCTATATTTAATTCGATACCCTGAACATAGGCATTGTCTATATTTTGCCATTCATAAGTATATCCGAGGCTTTTTGCTCTTTCACTCGCTTCGACAAAGCCGATTTTATTTTTTAGGTCGGTTCTAAAAATATTGGTTTCGATGTTTAATCCGGGAATATCATAATTTATTGTGAAATTTAGACTTGTCGATTTTTCCGGTTTCAAATCTGCTCCTTTCCATACTCTCGGAGAGCCGCTGCATAGATGCAAATCTTCGGAGAAACCATAGGGAACCCTGAATCCTGTTCCTGCACTTATTCTTGCGGTGAGAAAGGGATAAGGTTCATATTTGAGCGCAATTCTCGGGTTGAATGAGTTTTCATTATATTCCACCGGAGGCACATCGGTTAGCGATATTTTGCCAGAGCCATAAAAATTATCCTCCGATTTGTGCATATCATATCTCGCGCCGGATACTAAATCGACCTTTTTGTCGAAGAAAAATATTTCGTCCTGAACATATATTCCAAATTGGTCTGCGTGTTTTTCACTCGAAGATGAATATGGAGTTCCATAAAGGCTGTCTTCTTCATCGACTACAACATATTTTCCCGATTCTTCGAGTTTATTGTGTGAATATTGAACGCCACCCAATATGGAATGTTTCGCTGCGAGATAATGAAAATAGTTAAAATTAGCGGAATATGTTTGTTCATTTGCGAGGTATGGTCTAAACTCATCCATAGGAGGAAGCGAGTCGCTATGTGTAACCATATAATCGCCGAGAAAGGCATCGTTTGTGGCGTTTCTATTGTGTGAAACGAGGGCTGCGCTAAAATCCACTTCATCTCCGAATGCAAATCTTTTCTTATATGTCGAACTCAATTCGTATCTGTCGGTTATGATTCTTTCTGTTCCTTCTGTAAATGGGTTCTCGAATAAATTATCGGTTAAAGTTCCGCCCTGTCTTATCTCGGTCAGGACTTTAGCACTTATAGTAAATCTATCATTTTGGAGTAATGAATCTGCGGATATTTTTATGTCGAGATTAGTGATATTTGTTCGAACTCTATCGGAAATTCCATCGGGTTCGTTGCCTTTTTCGCCGCTTACATCGATTGCATCGCCGGAGTGTTTTTCAGCGGAAATAAAAATTCCGAGATTGTTTTTGCTCATAGAAGAAGAGAATCCGTATTTAGCGGTGTTATAGCTCTCACGCATTATTTCCAATTTTGCCGTTGGAATTTTCGATGGCTCGTTTGTTATGATATTTATTGCTCCTGCAATTGCACCGCTTCCATATAGTGCGGAGCCGGCACCTTTGACAATTTCAATTCGGTCGATATCGGTTGTTCCCAACTGTTGCAGACCATATATCGAAGCGAGCCCGGAGTAAATTGGCTGTCCATCCACGAGAATTTGAGTATGGTCGGGACCGAGCCCTTGAAGCCTGACCATTGAAAAATTACAGTATTGACATTGCTGTTCGACTCTGACACCGGGTGTTCCTTCGAGCGTTTCATATATATCGATAGCGCCTTTATCCTCAATGAATTGCGGAGTTATTACTTCTGTTCTGACAGGAACATCTTTTATATATCGTGGTGTTCGTGTTGCTGTTACGACTATCGCTTCCGAACTTGTAATCGGCGATTCCTCCATTCTGAAATCGACTTTTACAACATCGTTCGCTATAACCCGTATTTTTTTACTGACCGACTTGTATCCTATCACAGAGATGACGATATCATATTGTCCTTTCATAACATATTTCAGTAAAAAATTTCCGTCGATATCGGTAGATGTGCCGATTGTTGTGCCTTTTAATATCACATTTGCCGACGGAATCGGTTCGCCTGTCTTTTTGTCGAAAACTGTGCCTTTAATGGTTCCCGTCTCAATTGCAAACAAAAAAACAGGTATAGCAAGGAATAGAATGATAATGTTTTTCATTTTTATCTCCTTTTTAAATTTTTTAATAACAAATCCACGATTTCTAAAAATTCACTGATAAATACGACCTATTGTATTTTTTCATCAAATTCCTCCTTTTTTTCACGGTTTTGTTCACAATCCAAAGTTTCATCATTTTTTTCGCTTTCATCTCCCTTATGCAAATTGATTCCTCTAATTTTTCCACCACATGTGAGCCAGCTCATAGTTTTCTCCTGTTTCAAATTTATTTTTTATCTACATATTGTATTTGGCAAAGAATTAGCGATTATTCATACGGCTCCAATCGTTAGACTATACTAACTTATTTTGTATATTCAAATAATATTTTATAAGACTAATATGTCAAGAAAAAAATGGAGGTTTTTATGGCAATTTTGTGGGACATATTGGACAATATTCGCAGGAGATTGATAGAAGCGCTCGATGTGCGCACTGTTATAATCAGCGACGATGATATTCCTGCATCGCTGCTG
>JALTEE010000012.1 GCA_027007865.1 bacterium | reverse complement strand
CGGGCAAGTATCAATTGTCGGTCCTGGCGGAATAGTTGTCCAGATGGATACGGCACGAGGCAAAATAGCGCTGGGCGATACCGCCGATAACAAATTGATGTTCAACTTCGATTATCCGTGGACGCGCTCGGGGAATTGGCTTACTTTTGTCTGCGACAGCGATGGCTTTTCAAATTCCGCAGATGTCGCATATTCTTATGGCTATACTTATCTCGGCTCTTATTCCGCAGGCAGCGGATATTGGGGTGGCAGTGTCAGCAAGGAATGGAGCGTTCCATACGGCAGCGGGCATCTATTTTTCAGAATAACTGTTACACCGGTCGAACTCGATGGCGTCGGAGTCGCTAAAATTACGCTATATGCGATGAATGGCGACGATGAACCTCACGAAATCGGTGCAATCTTCTCTATGGACACATATATCGGTGGCAATGACAGCGCACCGCTCGCAACAGGCACAAGCCTTTTAAGTCAATGCACAGTTCTCGAAGACGAAGAAGTGCCGTATTTTTGGCAGGCTTACGAGGAATCTCCCAGTGCGGGTTGCGACCAGGTTATAGCGAGAGGTTTTCTGCGCGGGCTCGGTGCAACGACACCGAATTTATTCGCACTCGGCGACTGGAGATATTTGTGGGAACAGCCGTGGGAGGTGAATACATCGTTTGCTGGAAGCACATATTCCGATGGTGCGATACTTATTCGATGGGGGAAGCAAATTGTGAATTCGGATAAGTCGGCGACATTTATCACATATTACGGATTCGGCAGATGTAGTGATGTAAGCACTTCTGTAATACTGATTCCTCTCGTTCCTGGTGAATTGACGCCTGTTTGCAGCGATATCGAATCACCATTCGAAGTCGCTGCATTGGTGCATAATCAAAGTGTCGCATCGGGCGTATCCGCGGGAACGCTTTGTGTGGAAATTCCGTTTGGAACAGAACTCGTTGCCAACCCGCTCCATTCGGACGAACCCTGCATCGCAATCGATACCGACCCGCTTCTGATGGACAGCAGCACCGTTGCAGCGTGGCTCGTGAATATTACGACGACTGAAATATGGGGCGATACGATACCGATAATAATCGACCTGACCGCAGAACCCGGAATTTCTATCTCATCGACATCATTTGTTGCGATACCTGACCCAGACGGAAACCCGCCGATTGTGAGTCTCGATTTCCCATACAAATTCATATCTTGTTCTGACAGTGGGAGCACAGTTATTCCATTTTATCTTCACGATGATACAGAAGTAGACCTTACATCGCTGTCGATAAAGATGGGCGATGCACTATTGACGAATATGTCGGGCTATCTACATTATGAGGGCGACACTTTATTTGCCGAAATTCCGCAATGGATGCTACATCATGGCGATACGATAGAATATCAATTTCTCTCGGTTATGGATATTTACACTTGTTCGCCGGACAGTTACCCGCCAGCGGGAACGCTTATAGTCGACCTCGAGCCGCCTGAATTTCACGGTTTCTATCCGCCATCGGACAGCACTGTCGATATCACTCCACAAATTCGCCTTCATATAGTGGACAAGCCCGCTGGAGTGGATACTGCTTCGGTATATTTGCAGTTTGATGGTGCGGTTGTCTATCCCGATGACCCGCGTATCTCGTGGGAAAACGATTCTACTCTTCTATTCTCATCGACCGACACATTCCCGGATGGATATCCGATTGTGATTTGTCTAACTGGAGTATCCGATAGAGCGCAACTCTGCGGACAGAACACCCTGTCCACGCTCGAATGCGAGACTTATTTTGTGAACAAAATAAACGAACCGATGAAACCCGAAAAAATGTCGCTGCAAGCGATACCGAACCCATTCAACAGCGGTTGCAAAATTATTATCGATTCTCCGTCGGCAAATAGAACAAAAATTTCGATATACGATGTTTCGGGACATAACATTTGTGCGCTTTTCGATAGTATTCTTCCAGCAGGCAAAAGCGAATTTATCTGGAATGCCGGCGAAAAAAACTCGTCTGGAATATATTTTGTGGTTGTAAAATATGGGGGAAATCGTATTATTAAGCGGATTGCGTTTATAAAATAGGAATTATAATGGCTGCGTATTTCAACAGAAATTTAAAGATATTGAAGCGGGCGCTCGAAGTAAAGCGCAAGCGGAGATTGGACTATGATTTTCTCGCTATTTTATCCGATTTCCCGGCGATAAAATTGCAGCGATGGGAACGGGATGGCGAACCGAATCTGGCAGAACTCAGAAAATTGGCGGAATTCTATTCAAAAGTTCTCGAAATGGAAATTACTGTCGATATGCTTTATAACCGCGATTTACGGTATGACAATCGATTTTCAGATGTTGCGTGGAAAGCATTTTAGTTGCAAACTCCAAACTCAAAATTCTGGCAATTTAAGATTAACAATTAATGGTTTATGAAAGGAAGTTTTTATGGACATCAATCCCATAACGATGATTTTGTATATTTTGCTCGGCATTGGTGTATCGAGTATTTTATCGCTTATCCCAGCACTGCACATTTACAATGTTCTCGGTTTGATAATAATCGCTATTTTGACTTTCGGGCACTTTATTCCGCCTGCGGTGCTGCCATATTTGTTTATGTCGATGCTTGTTACTTATGCAATATTAAACACTTTAACAGCAGTGTTTCTATCTGCTCCTGATGAAAGTATGATTTTTGTGGTAATGCCCGGTCAAAAGGCTCTGATGCTTGGCAGAGGATACGAAATTGCGATGATAACAGGCTTTGGTTCACTTTGTGGCATCATTCTCCTCGCGATTATGACCCCACTGACAATCAATGTTCTTCCGTTAATACGCAGACTGCTGACGCCGCATATGCACTGGCTACTGGGATTGCTCACCGTTTACATTTTGATGTCCGAATGGCCTAAGGCGGTCGAGCGCAAACCGCCAGGATGGGCGCGTTTCTTCGAAGCGTACCGCTCTCTCGGTGCAGGACTACTTACATTCGTTCTATCGGGCTTTCTCGGAATGATTATTCTCAATAAAAACATCCTTCCATTAAAAGCGTCATTTCAAGGTTTAATGCCTGTCTTTGTCGGACTTTTCGCTGTTCCGTGGGTGCTGATGAATGTTGTAAGCAAAACATACATTCCGGAGCAAAAGATTGCAAAATCGATTGATATGACGCCGGGAGTTGCACTTCGCTCGACGATTGCGGGGGGTCTCGGTGGACTTATTGCAGCGTTGTTCCCGATTATGACAGGTGGAATGGGGGGATTGATTGCGGGACAGGCGACAGCGCAGCGTGATAATAGAATTTTCGTGATGTCGCAGGGTGTATCGAAAGTCGTATATTATGTCGGAGCATTTCTATTCTTTTTTGTCCCGATGGGCAGAATGGGGAAAGGTGGTCTTGTAGCGATGGTATCTCCGCTTTTTTCGGTACGCACATATCAGCAATATTGGCTCGCTCTGGCAACTATACTATTTACCGCAGGCATCGCATTTTTACTGCTGCACTTTTTTTCGAAATGGCTCGCAAAATTTGTTCACAGAATAAATTATCAACTTATCTCCGCAATAACGCTCGTAATTTTAACCGCAGTAGTGTTTAGTTTGACGCGCTGGCTCGGACTGCTTATTATGGTTGTTGCTACGGCAATCGGGCTCATTCCTGTTCTATTTGGCTCGCGAAGACTGAATTGCCTCGGTGTTCTACTGGTGCCGCTTATGCTAAATATGGCAGGTGTCGGTCCGAAAGTCGCAAGTTGGCTCGGAATAGTGTAGAAAATGGTTGTCCGAAAAGTTAGTGGCTAATCCGAAGGCTTGTCGTCAAGTGGAACGCTTGCGGAGCGGATTTTCGCTCTCGTATGCAGGCGGAGCAATAGTGCGGATATTTAATGCCTTATCCTTCGGCGCGGTTACCCATACGACCGATGTTTTATCCCTGAATTTTACGCAGCGAACCACCTTCCCAGCGGCTGAAATATTTCCCCATCTATCGAGCAAAGATACGGTTTCATCTTTTTGTGGCAGCGGGACGAATTCGTATGGGAGTTTTAAAAGCGCTTCGTCGTCGCTATAAGTCATATCGACAACAAATATGGCAATACCGGGGCACGCAGCAACGCAGAGCGAACAACCATCACATAGCGAAAAATCTATTTGAGGCAAGTTGTTTATGTTCTCGAATGGGAGAATTGCTCCTTTTGGACAAGATGTATGGCACGGGTCACACGGAATTTCTTGAAAGCACTCGATAATCGCAACAGGCCCCGAATTCAATCTCTTCTCGTCGGGGAAAACATTTTTTAAATCCTCTATATCTGCAACACCGTCTTTTGAAAGCATTTTATACC
>JALTEE010000011.1 GCA_027007865.1 bacterium | reverse complement strand
ACTCCGAAATCATCGATAAGTTCGTTAAACAACATAATTTCCACCGAACAAATAGCGGAAAAGTGGTTTGAACATAAAATAAAAATTCTATAGGCGTTCCACCGGAATAAAATACAAGATAGATTGACTTAAAACAAAACAATAATATCATTTATAAAATGAAAAATAGAAAAGGAGTTTGCAATGAAACCTCTAACATCAATTCTATCTATTCTGTTTTTACTCACAAATTCTTCATTTGCCATCGATGCGATTTCCGGCAATGTAGATGATTGGAATAAACAGAACCTTTTAGCAATCGATTCCGTCGAATCTGCAACCGGCAAAATCCCATATTCTGCGGATATTTTGTCCTGCTATTACGATTATGACACCGAAAAGATTTTCATCCGCATCGGTTTTGTGTCGCTGCAATCGATAACAATCGAACCGCGGATAAATCTATGGACACAGGATGATATAAGTCTGCGGATAAAAATTTACGGTGCGGAACCGATAACCAGAATTACAATAGACAATGACGGCAAAGTATCTGCAAAATGCAGCGACGGCGTTTCTCTACAAGGCAGAGCAGTGATTACATATCTCTACGATATGGTAGAATTGGAACTGGATAATCCATATTCTATCAAAAATTCTAAAAATCTCCAATTCGATATAAAAAGTTATTCAGGGAGAAAATTTTGCGATGAGATGACGGCTTCTTCGGTCAATCCTATGAACCCCGGCGCAAACTGCGCATTGATGCACCACGGCAATCAAGCGCTCGCATATACCGATGTTTTTCGCGGGAGAAGCGACGATATAGACGGTTCCGGTTTCGATGAAGTTTTGCAAGCACACGATGCACACAATATCCCGGTGAACATTCATATGTCCGGACTGCTGCAAACCGATGCCGCCTGGTATGATTCATCGTTCAATTCATGGATTTCAACAGGCGTATCGGAAGGATGGATAGAGATGATTGGCTCGGCATATTCGCAACACATTATGCCATTTGTCGAAGATAATATGAACGACTGGGCGGTATATATTCATCGCCAAATGACACACCACTACTATAATTTTTGGGAAACGGTTGCGTGGGTTCCCGAGCGGACTTTCCTCGACGGTCCCGGCGGAAGATATCCGAACGATGGCGTTTCCGACTGGCTCGGCAATAATTTTGAAGACAACAGCATAAATGCGGTGATTCTCGACGACGATGTCCACTGCTCGGGATACGATAATCACCAGATTCATTACATTTCCGGGACGAGTTTAAGGCTTATACCTCGCGACCACGACTTTACCGGGAAACTTCATTCCGGCGACGGTGCTGGTGCATTGGCAATTCTCGAAGGACTCGCCGCCGGTCCCGACGGCGATTACCGAATCGTCGTATATGCCGACGACTGGGAAATGGCAGCGGAAATGGGTGAATGGGCGACATCGATGCCGAATGCGAAAGAAACTTACGATTGGTTCGTTAATAAGTGCTATGAAGAATCGAGTTGGCTGTCCACTTGGAAACTTTCCGATGCTGTGGCAAACACAAATTTCAACGGAGCAACGCTGACATTTACACCGGGTTCTCACCTGTCTATCGGCGGAACGGATGGCTACGGAGGCGGAAATAACGGGTGGTATACTCATTGGGCGGGATATGCTTCGCCATCAGATAATCACGCGCCGCAGTGGGGATTCGGATATATTTGGTCGGATGCGAGAAACAATCTGATGACCGCACCTGATAATAACATCTCGCAGGCGGGATGGTATGTGATGATGACGAATCTCTACGAAACGGGCTGGCACGACGGTCTCGGTGGAGACATTTCCGGATGGGAAATGAAATTTTCCACGCACATAAAAAATGCGAATGTATATGCGGAAGGCGCAAGATGGGCAAATGGTGATTTACCATCAGCAATTGCAGCATACACCGCAGATTACGACCACGATGGAAACGATGAGCTTATAATCTATAACGATAGAATAATGGCGGTTTTTGAAGCAATCGGCGGGCGCGCCGTTTGGATTTTTGCAAAAAACGGAACAAGCAATACTTCCATCGTCGGAAACTGCAACGCATACTGGGAAGGCACGGATGGCGATTACAACGATGCAAATCACATCGCAGCGCTATCCGATGTTAGCGTTGGCGGATTCGACTACGAACACGCTTATTATGACTGGGAAATAGTATCGTCCTGTGCGGATTCTGCAGTTGTCATTCTGCGCCACGACCAAGTCCGCAAGCGAATTTCGGTCTATCCGGGTGAACCGTATCTCCACTGCGAATATTTCACCCGCGATAACGAAACATACATCAAAACGGGTTTTACTCCCGACCTTGTAAATATTTTATGGTATCCCGATTTGCAGCGCATCTGGCGAGACGGCGAATATTGCGGTTTTAGAAACGACCATAACGACGCAATTGGCGCATATATCATAGGCGACGGTGGCGCGACACATTCCGCAGAATTTTCTTCGACAATTCTCAAAGGCGATGAAATTGTGGGCAAAGGCACATTCGGTTTCGATTTATATGCGGGTTGGGCAAGTGCGACCGCCAGCGGATATGTGATTATGTTCGACTTGCTCGCATCGGGTCTCGGCGACCAATTCCCGCCAGATGCATACAAAGCAACATATAATAAAGGCACGGACAATCTCGTCATAACATTCACCGATACAATCGATGTTTCAGCAGTGAACCTTTCTGGTATCGGCTTCGACCAGAACGCCGACGGCGTCGTGGATGTTTGGCTCAATGGCACTTGCACAATAGAAAGCAGCAATGATAAAATATTGCGAATACATCTTTCACCATCGAAAGCGTCGGCGGTAGAAGCGCTTTCACCGACAAATCTGATTCTCGCTCTTTCCGCAGGTGCAGTATCCGATATATCGGGAAATCCCTGTCGGCAACTGTCCAATGGTCCCGACCAAGTTAACATCACCGTAATGGATTTTTTATCTATCACAATCGACGGCTATCTGGACACACTCGAATGGCCTTCCTATTCTCTTTTCATCAACGACCCGAACAATGACAGCGAATGGGATACTCTAAAAAACGAAATATGGGGAGTCTATTTTTACTGGGATTCGCTATACGCTTATTTCGCAATAAATGGAATTTGCGAGGTCGCACCAAACGATAATTCCTGGCTGCTATATATCGATACCGATTACGGCGGTAGCAGTGGATATGCCGACTTGACAGGAATCGATGCGTGGGACAGAAATGCACAGTTCACGGTCAGCAGCGGATTTAAGTGCGATTATCAATACGGCTCATACACAGGCTGGACGGGCGATTTCTGGCGAATTTTGTCAGCCACCACGAGCGAGCAAGTAACCACCGATATGTGGTGTGAAACGGATTTGACATCTGCGAACCCGGCGAGTGAAATAGCAATCAGTTGGGACGAACTTTACGGTCTTGGCGCTGGCAATGTTCCGCCGAATGCAACAATTGCACTCGTAGCGAGCATCGCAAGCGATTCCGACCTCGGCGGAGATTCCGCTCCGAACAACATATCCGCAATACTGCCGATAATAGACAACGCATCGAGCGTAACTATCGATACAAACGGCGATGGCATTCCGGAGCCGTGTGATGAAATACTTTCGGTAAAATCATCGCAAGCAAATGCGAAACCTGATGTGTTAACAATTTCCGCATATCCTAATCCGTTCAATTCGTCGTGCAAAATCACGCTGTCCGGTGTCAACAAGGGAGCATGCTCCCTTGTTGATGGAACGGTTGAAATATACGATTTGCGGGGGAATTTGGTTGCGACCCCCTATCCCGCTGGGGCGGAATTTGTCCCCCTTAACAAGAGGGACAGAAATCTGGCGTTAGACAAATTTCAGGGAGTTATCTGGACACCCGACAAATCAATTGCATCAGGGATATATTTCGTGCGAGCGCAGATGGATGACGGACGGACGACGACCAAGCGCGTGATATTGATTAAATAATCGAACAAGGGGTTGCAACCCCTTGTTGATTTGTTGAAGCGATATGTCAGCAAGGGAGCATGCTCTCTTGTTGACAGCGCCCTGTGGAATGTAAATCCAGAAACCCAATACACAACCTCCTCTGGATTTCCGATCGAGTTGGGAATGACACACCGCACCCCATTTGTCATTCCCATGAAAACGGGAATCCAGAAGGATGGGTGGATGTGAAAGTATACGATTTGCGGGGGAATTTGGTTGCGACCCCCTCTATTCCTCGTTCCCTTTCTCCCTGAGGAGAAAGGGATGACTTGGCGGTCGGGGATGGGAGCGAAAGTCCTTCTCCCTCGGGAGAAGGATTTAGGATGAGATACTACCT
>JALTEE010000010.1 GCA_027007865.1 bacterium | reverse complement strand
ATAGAAATTAGCAAATATCAATTAAATTGTTTTTCATATAAAATAATATAACATACTGTTATCCAATCTATTGTATAAATAATATAAATTGTATCAAGAAGCATATTGTTTAACTTATTGAAGGGCAGAAATGTATAGAAAATATATTATCCTGATAGTAATAATTCTTTTTTCGCTATCATTCGCAGAATTGCGCATAACGGGGACATTTGTCGATTCGCTTCGTTCGGGCGTTCCGGAGCTGTCTGTGCCGAATCCAGACCCGCCTATTGGGAAAAATCTTTCGCGAGAAAGACGATTTTCTCTTCCGAAAAGTGTCGTTGCCAATTCGGAAACGGTTCGCGTATGCGCGCTGCGAGTGCAATTCAAAGCCGATTCGACACCTACCAGCACGGGAACCGGACAGTTCGACCTGTCTGCTCCCGACAGCGACCAAGTATTCGACCCACCACCTCACGATAAAAAATATTTTACCGCTCAAATGGAAGCGCTGCGAAAATATTATGCGATGGTATCTGATAGTCAGGTGATTATCGAATACGATATTTTTCCCGAAGATGATTCTGCGGCATATACATTGCCCGATTCGATGGGATATTATGGTCAATCGGGCTGGTTCGGAAACGACCTCGGCGCGAGACTTGGCGGATTTTTCACCGATGCAATCGAATTTGTCGATTCCGTATCCGATATAGATTTCTGCCGATACGATGTAGTAATTGTTTTTCACGCTGGCAGTGATTGGCAGGATGATGTGGCATCGCTATATCCCGATTACGCAGAGATGTGGCCCGATGTTTTCATTCCGAGCCCCGACGATTTGCCGACTGCATTTGTCGTAATGCAGGACACTATTGTCGATTGTGTGGATAGAGGTGTAGTAGCTCCCGAATCGCCATCGCAGGATGGACAAATTGTTTTACTGAACGGAATTCTTGCACACGAATTTGGTCATTCTCTTGGTCTCGTCGATTTGTATTCTACATACGATTTTTATAGCACCGTCGGTTTCTTCACATTGATGGATAATGGTCATAACATCGGTGTAACCCTTGTCGATGACAAAACAGGAAACGAATATTCTGTATATGGTGCGCTGCCCGTGTATCCGTCCGCTTGGGAACGAGCATATCTCGGATGGGAAAAGGTGAACCAGATTACAGCGCCGGTGGATTCCTTCACACTGCGCGCCTGCGAATTGATGAATAATCCATCATACTCATCAACGAGTAATAGTGGCACTATCGTAAAAATCCCAATCGATGATTTCGAGTATTTTTTGCTCGAAAATCGGCAGGCGGAACCGTGGAGCGACGATGCAAGCGTTGCTTTGAAGCAGGATTCCGTAACGGGCGTGATTCTCGGCATTCAAGTCGATAGCGAATATGTTGCGGGATACGATTTTTTGCTACCGGGAAGCGGAATTCTTATATGGCACATCGACGAACGGGTTGCCTACGGCGACTTCGATGGCAATGGCGTCGATAATTTCGACGATAACGAACTACAATGGGATTGGACGAGACCGTTTGTGGATATTGTCGAAGCGGATGGCATTCACGATATCGGAATGTGGTCTGGCGGAGAATATGCCTACGGAACCGCTGCGGATATGTGGCGATGGCCTCTCGCATATCGCTTCGGTCCATATACTCATCCAAACACGGAAAATTACGATGGCGGATACACAGGAATCGAAGTTTTCGATATCTCTCAATCTGACACGCTAATGTCGTTTTCGTTGCACTATATCGGAGCACATCCGCAGTGGAAAAGAACTGTGGGGTTTCCCCTCGATGATGAAATCACAATTGCCGATTTGGATAATAACGATTCGTTGGAAATTTTAACCACGACCTACGGAATGCTTCTCATCTGGCGAGCCGACGGTGAAAAATTCGTCCCGAACAGTGATTCCATTGGACTCATAATTTACAGCGGCGACACGCTTTCATTTCCGCTTCCTGTGGCATTTGAAGCGGATACTTTTATGACTTCGCCGTCTATCGGCGATATCAATGGCGACGGTTTTTCCGAAATCGTCTTCGGCGACGACAACGGAAACCTTTATTCGCTCGAGAGAACGAACACAGCAGGAAGGCTCGATGTTGTATCGGGCTATCCCATCGTTCTTCATTCTGCTGTATCGGTTACTCCTGTTCTCGCAGATGTCGATGGCGACGGCGCTGACGAGATTATCGTGGGAACCGACGATGGCTATCTCTATCTCGTCGATAACGGAGCGATAGCGTGGAGTTACAATCTTCGCGGAGAAGATGTCGGCGCAATGATTTTGAGTGATGGCACAATTTGCGCAATCGCGCAGCAGAATACGGGCAAAATTTTTGAATTCTCACCGCTCGGTGAACTTTTGTTGCAAAAAGACATTCCCGCAGGCGATTTAAATCGACCGGCGCTTGCACGATGCGATAGCGAGGAATATATCGTTATCACTGCGCAGAAAGTGCCGCAAAATTCGGGAAAACCGCTCACGGATGGCGATGCTGCCGGCGCACTAATTGTGATGACAGCATCGGGCGAAATGGTCGATAATTTCCCGGTGGAACTCCCCGCGGAGCCGTCTGCACCGGTTATATGTGATGCGTATCGGACGAATTTTCCAGATAACTATGCACATTTCGATATTGTTTTCGCAGCGGAAACGCTTCTATATTGCTATCACGATAACGGTGCGATTTGCGAAAATTTCCCGATTGTTCTTTACGACGACGATTTCTCTGGTGCGCCGATTGTCGCAGATGTCGATGGAGACGGAGAAAATGACATTATAGCGGTTTCTGAATATTCGAGACTTTACGCATACGATTTCGATGGCAATCTCTTGAACAGTTATCCTCTTGCTGTGGGTGCATCTTCGTCTTCGCCTGCTGCTGCCGATGTCGATGGCGATGGCGAATTCGAACTGTTCATCGGTTCATACGAAGGCACGCTTTTCAGGTGGAACGGTTTCGGCGAAAATATCGGATGGGGACAGTTCGGTCTCGTGTCTGGAAACAGGGTATTTTCTCCTCAAACGATAGAATATAATTCTTCCGCCGATTTAAATGTGGAAAATTTTTACAATTATCCAAATCCAGCGGGGGAGAAGACATATTTTAGATTTTTAATCGAATCGAGTTCTGCGAACTGTGCAGAAGCAAAGATAAAAATTTTCGACGAGGGTGGCAATCTCGTTACCGAATTGGAAGAAGATGTTTCTACTGGCGTTCCAGAAGAAATTTTGTGGGATACTGCTCGTGTTGCAAGCGGAATTTATTGGGCAGTTCTCGATATCGAATCGGACGGTGAACATATTCAGCAAAAGCATATTGTTGCGATAGTAAAATAGAGAATCAAATATGGCATTTAGTGGGGGGAGGCGTGGAACTTTTAACTTTTGACTATTAACTTTGAACTAATCTTTAGGGGGTTATAATGAAATATGCGGTGTCCATAGCGATAGCAATGTTATTCATTGGAATATCGAACTCTTCGTCGCTTCTGTCTCCCGATATGACCGTAACGAAAATAGTTCAGCAGACGGAGACATCGTCGGAGCAATCACCTGCCGATGAAGAGAAACTTTTTTCCAGCGAAGATGTTCTTTCCACAAAAGAAGCATTTTTATTTTCCTTTGCGCTTCCCGGTGCTGGTGAATTTTATTCGAAATCCTATATAAAGGCGGGCGCATTTTTCGTTGCCGAAGCGGCATTCTGGTCGGGTTTTTTCTATTTTATGCACCAGTATTCGATTAAGGTGGATGATTTTCAATCTTATGCAGATGCCCATTGGAATAAAGATATGTGGCTCCTCTGGTATGATTCGCTTCATGTCTATGGCGAATTAGTCGATACGAGTGTGCACGATTCGATTGCGATTCCGGATAGTAATCGTCTCGGTATAGAAATGCTTCCGACGACGAAAACGCAGCAATATTACGAGATGATTGGGAAATACGATTGGTTTGTTCTGGGCTGGGATGATGTTATCGAGCGGGACGATTATGTTGTTAATGTTCAAGCGACTTATACTATAGCTGCGAATAATACGGGAGAACCCTCTGCGATTCACGACCAGGTGAGCGCTTATCTCGGAGAATATGTTCATTCGGATAATATGGAACATTACATGAATATGCGCAGCGATGCAAATGAGCAATACACTGTAGCGAAATATTTTATCGGCGCTGCGATATTTAACCATGTTCTATCTGCATTCGATGCGGCGTGGACGGCAAAACGACACAATGACAAGTTATATCGAGGATTTTCGGGTATCGAATCTATTGAAGTGAAACCTTTTGTAGCAATGCGATATGGAAAACCTGCGCCCCAAATAGTATGCAC
>JALTEE010000009.1 GCA_027007865.1 bacterium | reverse complement strand
ATTAAAAAGTTTGGCGAGCCTGTGGCGTATATCCCGCTTAAAGGGAAAGCGATTAGGCCGCGAGTTGACAGCGTTTGGTTCAGCGAAGAGACCGATTGCGACGGACAAAATATAGTCGAGATATGTTACAATTTCTATGGCGCTGCTGAATCTTACTTCCAAATAAATGCTCAATTTTCTACGGATACATCTACAGGAGTGTGGTTCGATTTCGCTGATTATACGCTTGATGATGACGAAGGTGATATGGGCGATTCTGTTTCGCCGGGAATACATTGTTTCAACTGGATTATGAGCGATGATATACCGAATATAGAGATGAGTAATTTTGCCGTGGATATAACATTATTGGGTGTTCTTTCATATCTTGCTGATACAAATTTATTATGTAACCCCGGGTTCGAATTTGGGCTTGATTCCTGCTGGACAAAACATGGGGTTTCATCTTATTCTTTATGTAGCCCAATTTCACATCACGGGGATTCTGCATACTTCGTTAACACTCCGAATTCTGGGTCATATATTTACCAATCCTGGCCACTTGTGGATGCATTTGGAATATCATATTATTTTGAATTCTGGGTTAATGTGAACTCTATCGATACGATACGGAGCATCTGTGTTGAGGTAGTTAGAGATTGGGACCCATCAACAGGATATGCTCTAAATGCTACTTCATTTTCCTTTGTTTTCACAGATACTCTTGATAGATTACGAGTTTCTGCTTGGGATACTTCGAGTTATATCGATGTCGATTTTGCTACGGGAGAATGGTATAAATTATCCGTTTTTGCTGATGTGCCAACAAAAACACAGACAATTTACCTAAATGATTCAGCCGTTGCTACCATAATCTCCGACACTTCATATACAGGTCAATGGCTAATTGTAGGAGCCGTATCGGGAAGTTCAACAAACTACGGACGAATTCATTTTGATGATTTTCTGCTTACTTACTTGACGGATAATCCGTTTGAGCAACATACTATTGCTCTTGGTCCTGTCGATTCCAAACCGCCGGAAGTATCGGTTGTTTGCCCATTGGATACTATCTTTTATGGTGATACACTTGCATTTAATTGGGATATTTCAGATATGTTTCCCAATGCTGCGGAGCAATGCTCTATGATTGTCGATTACTGCGATGGAGCGGACACATTTTTGCTCGACGATTCGCTCGTTTGGGCGCCGCCGCTCGTGCAATGCGACAGTGCATTTGTTAAAATTGCTGCGCCCGATTCGTTCTGCAACTGGGGATACGATAGTTGCTCGTTTATGATAATTGCTGCGGGATGGCTCGCTGTGTCATTTCCCGAAACGACCGTTCCACCTTGCGAAACAATCGATATTCCAATCGTCATCGATTCGATGATGATTCCGTTCACATCTGAATTAGAACTCGTCATTTCCGTCAACAATAGGATTATCGACCCGCTCAGTTTTGTGCCGGATATTTCTCCAGTTCCCGACTCTATTGGATTTATCAATTCGGAAGATAGATTATTTTTAATTCTCCACTGGGATACGCGGGTAATTTTATCGGGCGATACTCTCGGTTATATCACTGCTTCGGTCGATTGCGATGCCGATGGCGGCGAATTTTCGATACTCGACATTGATACGGTAACCGCCGACCTCGTCGATGTATATTATACCGATGGCATCGTGATTGTAGATTATACTCCACAGCAGTGGATGCAGATACTTCGTTTCGACGACATTGCAGAACCGTTGCAGCGGCAGAGTTCGCTGTCATTTGGAAATTCAGATTACGCTTCGGATAATTACGATGAAACAAACGATTTGCTCTATCTTCCACCTCCGCCAGATAATGTGGATGTCTGGTTTGCGATGGACGATTCCGGACATCCCGCTGTTACGAGGCTCGAACGGGACATTCGGGATATGAACCCGATAAACACTTGGTATGCGATAGTGAACGAAGATGAAAATATCTATGTTCATTGGAATCCGTCATATTTCGATGAGGGTGTTTATATGCTCAATGGCGTTCAAGATATGCGCGCAGACACAGATTATGTTGCCGCGCCATTCGAGACGCTTACTATAACCTGGAATTTGCCCGATTTTTCTGTCGATACGATGTCTGTCGATGCAGGTTGGAACCTTGTTTCGTTGCCGACGCATAATCCGAGCGACGACCCGACGACGATTTTCTTTGGTTTGTTTGCCGGTCCTTATGGTTACGACCCGGTTTCGAGAGCCTATTTTATTGCGACAAATATTCAGCCTGGCATTGGATACTGGGTTTATTACGATGAAAATGCACAGTTGCCCTCTGTTGGTGTTCCTGTTGAGCGATGCGGCACGGTTGTCCATTCTGGTTGGAACCTTGTCGGTGCAACTGCGAATCCAGTGGGAACGGGCGAAATCGGCGTCGTTCCGACTACGAGCATTTTCGAGACATTCGGATACGACCCCGCGGCTGGAAGTTATTTCCACGCAGATACACTTTTCCCTGGCAAAGGATATTGGATGCTTATCAATGGGAACGGTGTTCTGTGGGTGCCTGAAACAGAGTGAACAATGTGGAATAGAGACATACCGAGTATGTCGGGATTGCAATGATATTGATAGCCGAAGCATCTTGCTTCGGACAAAACGAGAATATAAAAATATTTCAAAAGCAATAAAAAATAATAGGAGGCGAAGAATGAAAGCGGTCGTTTTTTATGTAATTATTTCAACTGCTATGTTTGCATTTGCAGGGACTGCGTATGATGCGGACTCTTTCCTTGTTGCACACCCTGAAATTTTATCGAATAGCGACCTCTACAATCAATGGAAGACGGATTATGCCAGCCAATCGAGGGGAGATGCTGGTCTTGCTCGTGCCGCCTCACCGATGGAAATTCGTGTGAACAACGGATATGTCGAGGCTGTTATCGATAATAACACGGGTGAATTCGACGAAGGTGGCGACCCATCGGGGACAGGTGCCTATGTGAAACTCACATTTTCTTATCCGCCTTCTTTCACATATTCCAGCGGCACGGAATGGGTTATGTATTATGTCGATGGGAATACTGCAAAAACACAGGAGGGTTTGCCTATTCCCGACGACTGTCATTCATCGGGTGATACTATAATTTGTATCTGGGAGAATTGGAATGGCGCATATATTCGACAGGAACTTCTGCCGGTTAGTCTTGGAACTTCGCCGGGAGAAAGCGAGCAGATAAAATTCAAAGCGGTTATAAAGTCTGCCGATACCGATACACACAATGTCGGATGTATTGTATATTACGATACGAAATTGAATACAAACGATGGTGCGCCGATATCTACCGCATTCGGCTATTCCGGAATTACTCAAATGTTCTGGGCGGATTCTACTGGCGGTATCCCGCCGATATGGCACGCTTATGAATGGTCGTTTCCGCCGGCACCGGGAGACCTCATAGCGACAGGGATTCTCACAGGCTACGATGCTTCGCCGAATCCCCCCGATATTTTCTGGTGTGGAAATTGGCCTTCATCTGTTGGAAATACATGGGCGGATGGAGATTGGACTGCTCTTATTGGAGATGCTTTCAGTATATACAATGATACTGCAACTATGGTGAAATGGTATCCTCAACATATTACGGCGAGTGATTCGGTTATTTTTGTGACATATTACGGTCTCGGAGTTGTCGGCACGGGAGTTCATATAGCGCATACTCCGCCCGATTTTGCGCCCGACTGCGGCGATGTTTCGCCAAATCCTGTCGATATATCGGCAACCGTAACGAATGGACAGACCTATGATATAAATGATGTTTCGGTTATTCTCGACCTCGGCGGTTGCGACCTCATCTATTCAGGCGGCGACCCGAATCCGATGACATTTTCATCCATTGCTGGTTTCGGCGGTTCGCAAATCATCAACTGGGAATTTACCGTTCCGCCAGAAGCATTTGGAACAACGCAGTGCTATAACATTATCGTTATTTCGGATGAAGATACAGCAATAGAAAATTACTGCGTCGATATTCCCGATGCTCTTCCGCTCGTAATTCTCGATACGATATATTTTAGCGAGGAAACCGATTGTGACACGGAAAATGTTCTCAATATCTGCTACAATATCGGCACCTGCAACGATTTGCCACAGCCGGTTTCGTTCACGATTTCCGTCGATAGCGGAGAAACCTGGTATGAACCCGATATGGCAAACATTCGCAATGCCGAGAATGACCTCGGAGAAGTGATTACGGGACTTCACTGTTTCGACCTTGTTTTCAACGATGAACTCCCCGATACGGAACTCGGCAATTTCGGAGTGCGAGTATCGTTCGGCTCCGATTCGGAAAGTGTTGTTATGCTCACTACTGCAGATGATTTTTCCCATGGTGATACTACTCATATAAAAATACTTTCTCCTGACCCGGACGGAGTCGATGATGGAGCGCTGTGGTTCCCGCCCGGTTCGGACACGATATATGTTCTTCAGGTATATCCCGACGGACACTGCACAGATTGTGTTTCGAGCGCAATCTATACTTATATGAGTGATGGATTACCGCCGGTTGACCTAAAAATTTATCTTATGCCGATATCGGCATTCAATACTTCCGCTACATCGCCTGCGAGTGTTCTGTCTGTTCAATATATCGATGATGCAGGAACGATACATTCTGCCGAGGATAGAGTATTTTCTACTTTCGATGTGATTATGTTCGGCGTTGCGGATTCTTATGGTGGCAACGATTTGACAGTTGCTTCCGCCGATGCGGTGCGGGCGTTTTGCCAGATGGGTAAAGGACTCGTTCTTATGCACGATACAGCCGGATGCAGCCCGGGTGTGTGTATGTATAATTTCTGTTCATTAACGGATATTTCAGGGATTTCCTGCGGTGATACGACTGCTTCCAGTTGGACACTCTTTACACAAGTATATCGCGTTACAGATGAAACCTTGCCGATTTTAAATACCCCATTCGATATTCCAGACACTTTCAATGTTCTTAACTGCCACTGGAAAGGACAAGTAGTTGAGGATGGGTGGATATTGTATAGAGGAATCGGCACGGGAAGTGTTCCTGGCGATAATCTTCTCTATTGGCAGGCATTCCACAACACCGAGTATAATTCGTTCTCGAGTTTTTACAGTTATGGACATACGGAATCCGTTCCGTTAGAATGGGAAGCGAAGGCGATGATAAATTCGATATATTATTCATATCACGGCGGGATCGGCACGGGAGTTTATACGAGCGAGCCTTTCGATTTGTATGGCAATCTCGGTCTTTCTGTGCTGTTCGATGCCGATATTCCCACAGGCTCGAATATGACAATCGAAGTTGCGCTGGACACCTGTCTCGGTTCTGCAGAATGCTGGTCGAGTTGGTATCCCGCCGATGCCGTTCCCGCATTCGCTTTCGATGAGTTCAAATATCGAGTCGGAATGAATTTGAACAGTTCTGATGAGAGTCCGATTTTGCACTGGATTGCATTTGTTGCCGAGCAGCCAGAGGGCAGCGAAATCACTTATTTTGGTCCCGCCGATTCGAGACATCCCGATGTCACAATCACCTGTCCGCCGGAGACCGTTTTCTACGGAGATACTTTCGATGTTAATTTCACAATCGACGATATGTTCCCCGTTTCTGCATCGCCGGAATCGCTTATAATATACTATTGCGATGGTGCAGACACATTCATCGGAACAGAAATCCCCGAAAATTGGGGACCCGATGCCGTCTTTTGCGACAGCGCATATATTCAAATTGCCATAGCAGATTCCTTCTGCAACTGGAGCAGCGAAAGATGCGATTTCTCGATAATATCGACGGGGGATGTTTATCTTTCTTTTCCAGAAACAACTGCGCTCGGCTGCGATACGCTCGATGTCGCATTGACAATCGATTCGCTCTGGCATCCGTTGGCGAGTACCTATGAATTGCATTTTGCTATAAATAGTGCGGTTCTTCAACCTATTTCGTTCACACCATCGATTACTCCAGCTCCGACAACCACGACATTAACAGGCAGCGGAAATAACTGGACTCTGTCGATGCAATGGGATTCTCGTGTTATGCTATCGGGGACGGAACTCGGAACAATTCGCTTCCTTGTTCTTTGCGACGCTATGGGTGGAGATTATTCACCGCTTATGATAACGAGTGTGGAATCGCCATATATAGAGTCTCACTGGGTCAATGGGGCGGTTCTCATAGAATATAATCCGCAGCCGTGGCTTGAAATACTTCGTTTCGACGATATCGGTGAGCCGCACCGCCGTGCATCGTTGGCATTTGGAAATGCACCGGGTGCAAACGACCTATACGACGAGACATTCGATTTGCTTTATCTTCCGCCGCCACCGTCGGATGTGGATGTTTGGTTTGCGATGGATGATTCGCTGTATCCTGCTATTACGAAATTGGAAAGAGATGTCCGAGATATGACGCCGATAAACGAGTGGAAAGTTATTATCGACGAGGATGTTCCGATATATGTTCACTGGAATCCCAATTCTTTCAATGAGGGGATTTATTTTCTGAACGATATTCAAGATATGCGTGCCGATAGCGATTATTTTGCCGAACCTCACGAAACACTGACGATTACTTGGGATTTGCCTGAAATTTCCCTCGGCAATGTATCTGTCAATGCAGGCTGGAACCTCGTTTCACTGATGATACACAGCCCAAGCGGAAATCCACTTTCTATATTCCCTGGTGCGACAGCGGGACCATTTGGATACGATGCTATGAGCGGAGCATATTTCATCCCTGATAGAGTGGAACCTGGTCTCGGATATTGGGTATATTATTCCGCTCCGCAAGAATTTCCCGTAGCAGGAGTTCCTGTGACACAATATGGCACGAATGTTCTCGCTGGCTGGAATCTTGTCGGTGCAACGGTAGATACTCTTTTAACAAGCGATGTAGGAGTTGTGCCGACAACGAGCATTTTCGAGACATTCGGATACGACCCCACAACCGGAAACTATTTCCACGCCGATACGCTTTTCCCTGGCAAGGGATATTGGATGTTGATAAATGGCGAGGGTGTTCTGTGGGTTCCGAGCCATTAAGTTTGGCCGATTTTTCAATTGTGCTGGAATTTTAGGTCGAGTGTCTCGCTCGACAGAATGCAGAAAAAATTCAAATGTGCAAAATTAGTAAATTAAAAATCTGAAAAAGGGATTAAAACAATATGCGCTTTATTATACTAACAGCGGTTCTAATTCTTTCGACTATCGTTTTTCCTGCTAATGATGGTGTTTTCAGAGGCAACCGTTTCATTGAGGAGGAATGGACAGGTTCGCAGAAGAGCACATTTAAGGCAGTGGGGCTTTCGCTTCTGCTGCCCGGTGCGGGCGAACTTTATCTCGGAGACAAGCGAACGGGAATCCCGCTTATGATAGCCGATGGTGTAATATGGACGCTTGCCGCAGGTTTCAGTTTCTATGGCGATTGGCAAGCATCACAATACAAAAGTTATGCTGAAAAATATGGCGGTGTTCGAGTGGATGGCAAAGACGACGACTTTTTCAAAACCATTGCGCTATACGACAGCAGAGACACCTATAATGAGATTACACTTTTATATGAGCGGGACAGAACCATGTTGTATCCTGAAACAGCGGAATGGAATTGGCAGTGGCGCACCGAAGACGAGCAGCTAAAATATTACGATATTTGGACATCGTCCGAGCACAGTTGGCAAAGATTCAAAACCTGCCTTGCTGCTGCGGGTGTGAATAGAATAATCAGCGCGATAAATGTTTTGCGAATTTCGCGAAGTGGTGCACCAGCGCTAAATGTTTCTATGAAGGCATATCCTAACAGGGCAAATGGTCTGGGAATTTTGCTCTCTATTGAAAAGGAATTTTAGTTGTATTTAGAAAAATAAATACTATAATAATATGATATTTAATGAAATACAACAATTACATAAATTTGCTTCTTATAAGAATAATGTATTCCACTGATATTTGGAGGAGTATATGTTTAGAATAATATTAATATCGATAGTAGGTTTTGCATCTATTTTTGCCCAGGATTTGGTCTCCATCACCAATGGCGAGGTTGCCGTTGTCGTGGATAAAGTTACCGGTCAATTTGCTATCGGTTCTGCGGACGGAACTCCGCTTATCGATGGATATCCAACAGAGCCCTATAATACACATCTTTGCCTTCGTATGCAAGGACATTCATATTCTAACGAACCAGGATTGGCGGACTATGATTTTGTTCTTAGAGATTCTGCAGAAATCTATGACAACACAATTTCTATCGTATGGAATGTGGGTATTCGGCGACTCTGGGAAAAATTTTATACGCTCGACGAAGACTCGCTGCGAGGATTTATTTATATCGAATACATTTTCTACAATGATGCTCCTGAAAGTGTCTATGCAGGACTGCTCGAGTATATGGATATAAAAGTCGGAGAAAATGATTGCCCGACGATAGAACTACCGGGAGAAATCATCGACCATGAAATGAGTTATCAGCATTCACTCGTGCCGGCTTATTGGACTTTGTATGAAAATTACGAGGATTCGCTATCTAATGTCGCTTGGGGAGTGCCGTTTGGGACGGAAGATATCTATGTCGATATGGTTTCGTTCAGCGATGTAGATTATGTGCATGATGTTACCTGGAATTTTATGGGTTTTGGAAGGGCGATAAATAACCTTGCCACGCTGCTTCAATGGGATGAATTGCCTATCGAACCGTATGGATGGTATAGAACGGGACATTATTACGGGCTCGGATATCCGGGTGTCGGCATAGAAGAGATGCTCGGCAAATTAAATCCCACGAGCATTGTGTTCGGCGCGCCATATCCTAATCCAACAAATGGTGCTATTAGAATAAATGTTGATGTAATAGACCATCCGCAAAATGTGCGCCTCGATATTTTTGCGATAGATGGGAAACAGGTTGCACAACTATGCGATAAGATGTGTAATATCGGAAAACATACATTCAGATGGAATCTCACAGATACACAAGGAAAACCTGTGCCGTCTGGCGTATATATTGCAAGACTTTTAGCAGGGAGAACCGTATGGAATCGTTCGGTAGTTGTTGTTAGATAGTTAAAAAATAATTTTCCTTGTTATTATCAAGGAGGGGAAAAATGTTTAGGATAAGTTTTTTAATAGTTGTTTGTATTATATTTGCGTTTGTTTTTCCCTTGGTTTTAAGTGCAGGAGAAATTGCTCCGGAACTTGATACGAAATTATCCTCGATAAATTCAGACCGGATGGTAGATGTAATTGTTTGGCTTACTGAACCGGATGGTTGGCAGCAGAGGCGAGCGGAAATTATGTCTATGCCTGCTGGCGATATTAGACAGGCAGAAGCGGTATCTGCGTTGAAGGAATTTTACTTTCGGCACGCTGAACCTGTGCTAAAAATAGCCGATAAATTTGAAAATGAAGGAAAAGCAATATTCGGCAAACATTTATGGGGTGGATTCTCATTTTCTATATCTGCAACGCCGGAAGCGATTCGAAAAATCGCGCAGAATCCTCGCGTGAGAATGATAATTCCAGATGAACCGATAAAGAGGAAACTTATGTTGCCATACGATACAAACAATCCGTTCGACTATGCTGCTTGGCAGGGACGACTTTCCACTCATAATGCGGATATTTTGAGTGCAACTACCGCTCTTGCCTGGCAAATTACAAAGGTTAGAGCGGATGCCGCCTGGGGCTCGGGATACAATGGCGATGGTGTTCTCGTGGCGTTGTTCGACACTGGCGTAGATTATACTCATCCCGATTTATCTGGGCATATGTGGCACAATCCTGCCGACCCTATCGATGGTTCCGACAACGATGGAAACGGTTTCGTCGATGATTATTACGGCGCCGATTTCTTCGACCACGATGGCGACCCGATGGACAATCCGTCCTCGGTGCATCACGGGACAATGTGTGCAGGAATGATTATCGGCGACGGCACGAGTGGAACATCGACAGGCTCCGCTCCCGGTGCAACTTTGATGGCAGTTAGAGTCGGTGATGGCAGTTCCTTTGCTTCTGGTTCCGATGAGGTCGATGCGTTTCAATATGGTTTGAGCCACGGCGCAGATGTAGGAAGTATGAGCTACGGCGCATACCCGAATAATTCTACAAAAGACTATTATCGATATGTTATAAACAATACATTTGGAACTTCTGGTGTCGCGCTCTGTGTTGCTGCTGGCAATGGCGATGATTCTGGTGGGCATTATGCTGTTCCCTACGATATTTCCACGCCTGCCGATATTCCTCCGCCCTGGTATCGCAGAAGCGATTCTACACCTGCGGGACCGGTAATTGCAGTTGGAGCGACGACTACCGGCGATGCCTGGGCAACTTGGGCATCCAATGGTCCAACAGAATGGGATTACACTGGATATTATGGTAGTTGGCACGATTATCCGTCTTCGGATAGACTTATGAAACCCGATGTCGCCGCACCTGGCGAATTCATACGAACTACAACTTATGGCGGTGGATATGCTTATGAAGACGGCACATCTTTCGCCTGCCCCCTGACTGCTGGTGTTGTGGCTCTTATGCTATCTAAAAATTCGTCATTAACACCGCTGGAAATCGATTCTATTCTCGAAGCAACAGCAAAGGATATTTCACCCACAGGAAGAGATAATCAGACAGGTGCGGGAAGAGTCGATGCGGACAGCGCGCTATTTTTCGTTTCGGGGAAAGCGATATCTCTCGATTCCGTGCGAATAGATGACACTTCACTTATTCTTGCAGTGGAGCCTCTCGGTGATGGCGATAGGAACATCGACCCCGGCGAGAGCGCTAATTTCATTATATATCTGCGAAACAGCGCAACTCAATCCGCACCGAGTGTCCAGTTGTCGCTTACATCTGTTTCAAATCCTCATGTTTCGGTTCTCGATAACCATTCTAATTATGGAACTATTGCACCGGGCGCAACAATATCGAATGTTTCCGACCCTATAAGGCTTTCTGTTTCTGCATCCGCTCTATATACGGAATTTTGCGAGTGTTATGTTACAATAACTGATGGCGAAGGATACACGAAGCCGGATTCATTCGCATTTCGAGTCGGCATTTATCCGTTCGATTTTGAGTATCACGATACGCTTGCGCCGCTTTTGCTCGGACACTGGAACTGTGGCTATTTTCAAAATTTAGTGTGGCATTGGCCTACGGATAGTTCGAACCTTTTATACAGCGGTGAAGTTATGATGGGCAGGGGTGTCGATTATGTTGCAAATGCAGGAAGAGATTTTTACCCGATGGATTCGCTACATTTGAAATACACACCATCTACGATAATCGCCGATGCGGAGGGATTTTCGCAGTTCCTTGACACGACGAACACATATTGGATGAAGCAATATACATATCAATGGCGCACTTCGCCAAACGACGGCTTCGTGATGCTATTCTACAAGTTGAAGAATTTTTCGTCGTCGTCGCTTTCAGGAGTTATATCGGGAACATTTTTCGATTTCGATGTTCCACCCTATGACACGAATTACGCATATTTTGTGCCATCTGATGAATGGGCATATATGTATCATTCCACATCGGGACCGTATGCGGGAATCGTTGCGCTGGACGGATTTTTGCGAGGAAGCGTTGTCGACAATCCAACCTATGTTTATAGTGACGGTGGAATGGGATGGACAGATACGGTGAAATGGCGTTTTCTCGATGGAACATACAGTCAAGCGTCTGGAACAAGTGCAAAGGACTGGGCGGTAATTCTTGCTTACGGACCTTTCAGCATATCCCCGGGCGGTGAAGTTACTTTTGCGGCTGCTGTTGTCGCAGGCGATAATCTTTCCGATTTCCAGACAAATGCAAATCAAGCGAAAGCGCAGTATTCGACATATTCAACATCGCTCGATGTGCCGAATAAAACGGTTCCGAGAGATGTTCTTATGTTTGGTGCATATCCAAATCCATTTAACAGTGCTGCAGAAATTTCGTTCGCTGTCGGCACAGCGGGAAATTATTCGATGGATATTGTCGATATTTCTGGCAAAACAGTTCGTAAATGGGATTTTGGAAAATGCGATATCGGCGTAAAAACAATTAGATGGGACGGACACGATTTTACTGGAAAACCTCTGCCTTCGGGGATGTATCTCGTGCGATTACGCAGTCAAAATGAAATATTCAATCGAAGAATATTTCTCGTAAAGTAATGGCGATTTCCATAATCACCATTTATATGTTTTTGGGAACAATTTTTTTGAAAGGCGATTTTCGGGAAATCCCCATATCTGAAATGGGGATTTCCCCCCGATAAAATTTTTATGGAAATTTTGCAGCAGCAGATATCTAAATCGCCCATCGGGATATTCGATTCCGGTGTCGGCGGATTGACAGTTGTCAAAGAAATGCTTCGACAGTTGCCCGGCGAAGATATTATCTATCTCGGCGATACAGCAAGGTATCCATACGGACCGCGTTCTGCGGAGATTGTGAGAAGATTTGCGCTGCAGAATGCGCGATTTCTGATGGGTTTTGGCATAAAACTCTTAATCGTAGCGTGCAACACAGCTTCGAGTGTTGCTATGGATGTTTTGAAAAAATGGATTTCCGTTCCGATTATAGGCGTTATTGAGCCCGGTGCAAAAGCTGCAGTGCAGGAAACAAAAAATAAAAAAATCGGCGTCATTGGAACACAGGGAACAATTTTTTCAAAATCGTATAACCGTGCCATTGAGGGGATAGACAATAACATAAGAGTATTCGGTCGAGCGTGTCCGTTATTTGTGCCACTTGCAGAAGAAGGATACATCGACGGCGATGTCCCCGAAAGAATTGCGCAGCACTATCTAACGGGTATTGTGCAAAATGGAATAGATACTCTCGTTCTCGGGTGCACGCATTATCCGCTACTGAAAAAAACTATTCAAAAGGTTGTGGGAGACAATATTCATATAATCGATTCGGCGAGTTCTGTGATTTTTGATGTGAAGAATTTTCTCGCTCGTGCTAAGTTGTTGAACAACAGTAAGAAAGGTGATATGAAGATATTTGTTACCGATGCACCCGAAAGATTTGAAATGGTCGGTGAAAAATTTTTGGATGGCGAGAAAATCGATGCTGTCAAAGTCGAATTGGACTTTTAGTATTGAATTTAACAAGATTTTTATTATAGTTATTATGTAAGTATTTAAGGGAGGAGTTATGTCTAATAGATTATTGATAATTTTAGTATTAATTTTATTGGTTGTCTCCGCATTTGCGCAGGGGCATTATTACAGAGATGGTGCAGGGCACGCTGCATATTGGACAGAGCACAGTGTCCAGAATATCAGGGCAGAAGTTGTAGATTCGGTTGCATCTGAATCGACTAAACTTCTCGGAACATTCGGTATAGGTGGAAATGCCGCTTCGGGATATACTGTTCTGACCAGAAACTTTCACTGGCCCTATACTAGATCTGGTCAAAATTTTGTTCTCTATTTAGATGGAACATACTTTACCAATGGTAATTATGTCTCTTATTCTATGTGTGGTTCATCTCACCCACATATTTCTCTGGATTCGATGTATTTTGTGAGTAGTGACACGAATCGTGCAACCGATGGTGAACTTATGATAGAATCACATTGGCGAATAGGTATTGGAACGGGTTATATCGATGTTTATCAAGAACTTAAACCGGAAACATTGGCAATTAGGGATTCAGTTGTAGTGGGATTGATAAGAATTAAATATAGAATATAGCGGATGCTACGGTGGAAATTTCCCTATATCATAT
>JALTEE010000008.1 GCA_027007865.1 bacterium | reverse complement strand
AGATTAACGAATATATTTAATTTGATAGCAATTCTGCTATAAAAAACCGCTAACTTTAACAAAAGGAGGGCAAAATGCCCGAGGAACTGAATCCATTCAAGATTGCGCAGTCGCAGCTGGATGAAGCCGCGAAAATGCTCGGTCTCGATGAGACAACCCATGAGATTCTACGCTGGCCCCGCCGCGAATTCCGTTTCACAATTCCTGTGAGAATGGACAACGGCAAAGTAAAAGTTTTCCACGGCTACCGTGTGCAATACAACGATGCACGCGGTCCGAACAAGGGAGGCATTCGCTGGCATCCCGACGAGACTATCGACACAGTTCGCGCTTTGGCAGCGTGGATGACATGGAAAACTGCGGTCGTCGATATTCCTCTCGGAGGTAGCAAAGGTGGAGTTACCTGTAATCCAAAAGAAATGAGCGAAGGTGAAAAAGAGCGACTCGCTCGTGGATGGATGCGTCAGATTTACTTTCGTCTTGGAGAGTATAAAGATGTTCCCGCCCCCGATGTCTATACGACACCGCAGATTATGTCGTGGATGATGGACGAATATGAAGTTATTGCTGGTCGGCATCATCCGGCGATTATCACAGGAAAGCCGTTAGAACTCGGTGGGTCGCTCGGTCGTGGCGATGCAACGGCTCGCGGTGGTATTTTCACAGTTCGAGAAGCCTGCAAATTACTAAACATCGACCCGTCAAAAGCAACCTATGCAATCCAGGGCTTCGGTAATGCAGGCCAGTTCGCTGCAACACTTCATAAAGAATTACTCAACGGTGGGAAATTGGTCGCAGCATCAGACTCCCGTGGCGGTGTCTATAACCCCGATGGCATCGACCCTCACGCACTCGTGAAACACAAACTCGAAACAGGCCAAGTCGCAGGTTTCCCCGGAACAAAACCGATTTCGAATGAAGACCTACTCGAACTCGATGTCGATATTCTATATCCTGCCGCACTGGAAAATGTCATCACAGAAAAAAACGCTGAAAAAATCAAAGCCAAGATTTCCTGCGAATTAGCAAATGGACCAACAACACCAGCAGCGGATAAAATCCTCTACAAGAACGGCGTCCATGTAATTCCGGATTTTCTGGCAAATGCTGGCGGAGTTACCGTATCTTATTTCGAGCAGGTTCAGGGAACATACCAGTATTGGTGGACAATTGAAAAGGTGCACAATGAGCTTGATGCTAAGATGACAAAAGCATATCACGCTGTTTACGATATGCACAAGGAGAAAAATATCGATATGCGTTCAGCCGCGTATCTCGTGGCAGTGCAGCGTGTTGTCGATGCGATGAAACTCCGTGGATGGGTATAATCGAGAGAAAGATTATTCTCATACAAAAAACAAAAGCCTCCGTTAATGCGGGGGCTTTTTTCATAGCGATTATCGATGAAATTTTAATATTCGATTTTGATATTTAATCTTCGATTTCAAAATGGGTGCCGTATCGAGAAATATTGTGTTGTGTAGTCGAACTTTGGTGTCCATAGGACTTCGTAGCGTGCGGTCAATCGCTTCGTGAATTTCATCCCGAGTCCGAGCCCCCAAGTATAGAATTGTTCCTCGGGATTTGCGCCATAAATCTTTCCGATATCGATAGATGGAATAATCTCGATATCCGCTCGAATGTCGGGAATCGTTCTCGGCATCAAGAGATGAAATGGAGTTATCGGCGTATACATTCGCACAATCGGTGAAATTCGTATATCTGCTGCGAGGATGAAATATGCGTATCCGGAAAGTCTTCTCGGCGGAAGTCCTCGGAAGAGCGAGACATTGTCGCGACCTTTTATCGAGATGAGCTGCGGAACTTCGCTCGTCCAATATGCACCGCTCGTTCGCAATGCAATGACAGTAGGTGCTTGCACTGTGAGAAGCGGGATTTCAACAGGCAATGCCGATGTCGGAGTATAAACAAACTGGTCGATATAGATAAATCCTACAATTTTTGGCGCGTTTGTCGTGGCATTCACATAGTCCGCTTCGGATGTATCTTCCAAAAGATATTGCGCTCCGCCTTTGATGGCAAAATAGTATCCCGCTTCGGGGTCCATATCACCTGCGCGTGTATCGTATCCGAATGACAATCCGCCACCGACATATTGCGCTTCCGTTGTTTCGGGTTGCTCGACAAAACCGCTCATCTCTCCGATTTTATAGTTCGAACGATATTTCCCGCTATGATATTCGCCAAAAATACTCCAGAACGAGCCTATATCCGCTTTGTATTTCTGATTAAGGCGAATAGAAAATTCTTCGATAGCCTCTTTTGGATTTTCGATTGTAGTGGAACTGTCGCCAACCATCACACCGACTTCGCTCTTTCGCGGGTCGTAGGCGTTCGCTCTAATGTAATGTGCTGAAAATTCTGTGCCAACGGCAAACAGCGGCAGGTCGAGATTTATATCGCCTATAATCGTCGTATCTCTATAACCATACCGCAATTCTGCAGCGCCATATTTTGTGGTGTCGCCAAAACCCGCTGCAAAATATGCCATCCAATCGTGGTCTCTATCCCAATATGCCATCGGCACGGCAAACCAGCCAAAAACCAGCGATGGCAGAACAAAAAACGATAATAGGATAATCATAAAATATGCTTTTTTCATAAAAATACCCTCGCAAAATATTTTTTATAAATATCGAAGCGATTGTCCATTTCACAAGCAAAAATAATAAAATTCTCATATATCGCATAATATTATTGTGAAAAATAATTTAAGAATTATTATTAAGCAAATCAATAAATTAACAAAATATCAGGAGGAATTATGCAAGAGTTGGCATTTCACAGTATGGATGTGGCGAAACTTGCGGGAGCGCAATATGCGGACATACGGATAATCGACGACATCGGCGAGGATATATCTGTCAAGAACGGAGTTCCTGCGGTGAACCAGAGTAGCGATATCGGTTTCGGAGTTCGTGTAATTGTCGATGGTGCGTGGGGTTATGCTGCATCGCCAAAATTGACAAAAGATGAAGTCGAAAAGACTACGAAACTCGCTGTCAACATAGCAAAATCAAGCGCTATGCTTATCAAAGAACCCGTACACCTCGCATACGAACCGCCACACAAAGATAAATGGAATTCTACATATATCATCGACCCATTCAAAATCCCACTCGAAAAGAAATTAGATTTGTTGCTCGCAATCGACAAAATTTTGCGAAAAGACCCGAGAATAATGGTATCTCACGGTGAACTTTCCTTCTGGCGCGAGCATCAACTTTTTGTGTCGAGCGAAGGCGCTGAAATCGAGCAGACACATCTCCGCTCTGGCGGCGGATTCGCTGCAACTGCGGTCGATAAGGAAACAGGCGAAATCCAGACGAGAAGTTACCCCGGCGTTCAAGCCGACCAATACATGCAACTCGGATGGGAAGTAATCGAGTCATACGATTATCTTGCCAATGCGGAGCGCGTTCGGGATGAAGCGATTGCACTGCTTTCCGCAGGACCCTGTCCAAACGGCGAAATGGACATCATCATAGATGGAAATCAACTTGCGCTGCAAATTCACGAATCGCTGGGGCATCCAACAGAACTCGACAGAGTGCTCGGTATGGAAGCAAACTATGCTGGCACGAGTTTTCTGACCACCGAGAAACTCGGCAATTTTAAGTATGGTTCGGATATAGTGAACATCGTCGCCGACGGAACCGCTCCGGGCGGACTTGCTACAATAGGATACGACGACGATGGTGTCCGTTCGCAGAGATGGTTTCTGGTTAAAAATGGCATTTTTAGCGGATACCTGACGAACCGCGCACTCGCACACGCTGCCAACGAAGAACGCTCTCGTGGAGCAAACCGTGCAGACGGATGGGGCTCTATCCCGATGATTAGAATGACTAACATCTCACTCGTGCCTGGAGATTGGAAACTCGACGACCTCATCGCAGATACAGAAAAAGGAATTTTCGTAACATCGAACAAGAGTTGGTCGATAGACCAGCACAGGCTCAATTTCCAATTCACAACAGAAATCGGATGGCTCATCGAAGGCGGAAAATTGACGAAGATGATAAAAAATCCGACATATCAAGGCATCACACCACAGTTCTGGAACAGTTGCGATGCGATTTGCGACGAAAATCATTGGACACTTTGGGGCGTGCCGAATTGCGGCAAAGGACAGCCCGGTCAGCGTGCGGAAATGTCTCACGGCGCTGCACCGACAAGATTTAGAAAGGTCAAAGTCGGATTGGGATAAGAACAATTCAATTCATCATAGAAGGAAATAGTTCTCCTTTATTCCCGACTAATGGCATGTTTCCTCCGATTTATTTTAACTTGTTATAAGAGAACTACTTTTACCTCCAATTTTTGGATTTTTTGCCTCCATGTCTAACTCATTGTGTTTCATAG
>JALTEE010000007.1 GCA_027007865.1 bacterium | reverse complement strand
CTTCGGCAGCAACGACTTATGGAGTTCGAACTGAACGAACTCGACGAAGCGGGACTTCAAAAACCCGATGAGGAAGAAATTCTCGAGCAGGAACTCGAAGTAATCGAGTCTGCGGAAAAGATGATAGAATTCGCATCGAAATTGAGCGATGTTGCAATCGAGCGAGAAAATTCGTTAGTTGAAATTATCGGCAATCTCCGACAGGAAATGGAAGATTTTCCGCACACGGACGATATCGTTAAGATTTTGCAACTTTTCGATACGATTTCCGCCGCCGCCGATGAACTCGGGATTATTGCCGAAAATATCGCTCGAATAGAATACGACCCGAAGCGCGCAGAAAAAATAAGAACACGATTGAAATTGTTGGGAGACCTTCAGCGAAAATATGCGAAAAATCTTCCGCAGTTGATAGAATATAGAGATAAACTATCAAAGGAGCATCTCGAAATCGCCGATGTTGAATCTCGCGAACGGGAACTCGCTCAAAATTTGGAAAAAATTCGCACTAAATTAAATGAATCTGCGTATGCGCTTTCAGAGAAAAGGCAAAAGTCTGCGAAAAAACTCGCATCTGCGGTGGAACGAGAACTTGCTCCGCTCGCTATGGAAAGAGCAAAATTCTTAGTGGATTTGAAAACAATTCCCGAAGAAAATAGCGCATTCGAATATAATGGCGAAAGAAAACATCTATTCGAGAGCGGTTTCGAGCGGTGCGAATTTTTATTATCGGCGAATCCCGGAAATCCGCCGAGGGAATTGCGAAAAATTGCATCGGGCGGAGAACTCTCTCGCATCGCTCTGGCGCTAAAACTTGCACTGCCTGCATCGAACAGAGTCGGCTGCTCTTTCTTCGACGAAATCGATGCAGGCATCGGCGGAAGAACCGCTATAAAAGTCGCAGAATGTTTGAAAAAATTATCGAAAAATCGGCAGGTGATAGCGATAACGCATCTCCACCCGATTGCAAGGCGAGCGAATTGCCACATATCTATCGAAAAGAAAATCGAAGGGAACAGAACGGAAATATCTGCGCAGTTGCTTACCGAAATTATGAAGGAAAACGAATTGAAACGAATGATGGCGTTGGAATAACAATCCCGCCGAGGCGGGCTCGACAAGCGTTCCGCTTGACCATCACGCTTCGCGGTTCGTTAGGTCGCTCCTGGTGGTCGCTTAGATTGGTTTGCCAAACAATATTCCCTCGCAAATCGTATATTTCCACATCAACCCCACCTTTCTGGATTCCCGTTTTCACGGGAATGACAATCAGAAGTATTGTAACGACAATTGAGAGTGCTGGAATAACAGGATAGAGTGTAGAAATGGCGTTTGATAGTATTGGAATGACAAATGGGGTGCGGTGTGTCATTCCCAACTCGATTGGGAATCCAGAGGAGGGGTTGGTATCGGGTTTCTGGATTTACATTCTACAGGGCGCTGTCAACAAGGGAGCATGCTCCCTTGTTGTTATTGTGTTTCTCATAATGAACCTTCCTTGTTCTTTATTGCGGTGTCGTAGGGGCAGACCCCTATGTCTGCCCTATTTGTTTGTCCACATCATCAGGGCTAACACGGGCGGCTTCTCTTTTTTTATCTATAATAATATCTTCCTCTTCAAAAATATTCCAGTGCGAAGAGCATCTGCGCACCATAGCTATCACCACGAATAAAAAAGTTACTGTTGCAATTTTATATTTCCCATCGGCGCTTCGGATTTTCGCTCGTTTATCATCAATAGTATCGATGCGAGTTTTTTGGATGCTTCGCGAGCAAACAGTCGAACCATACCGACTGTCGTTGTATTTTCGAAGATAATTACGAGGAGGGCGTCTTTGCCTACTGCGGAAAGATGAATGTGGTCTCGTCTTCCTTGATGAAACATCACGGTAAATTCTTCTTCACCTATCATCTTGGCAAGTTCACGAGTCGTTGAAAATGCTCCTGCGGCAAGGACAGCAATTGTCTGCGGGTCGATGTGCTCTGTGAAACCCTGCGTAGACATTAAAAAACCGCCGTGGTCGAGCAATATAGCAGTTTTTGCATCGGAATTTTTTAACAACTCCCGCAAAATAGCATCCAGTTGTTTTTGTTCGTCGGGAGTTATAAATCTATGTCTCGGCATATATCACTCCTTTTTTGGCGACAGTTCAGAGATAAGTTTAACAAGCACCATTCTCGAAATTGCATTCAAAGTCTCGAATACACCTACTCCTCGTATGGCAATCGATTCGAAATGCGGAACACGCTGTTTTTCCCTGTTCAAAAGATGATTCATATATTCTACCGGTGCAGCGTCGGGAAGGTCTCTCTTGTTGAATTGCAACACATAGGGAACTTCTTCGATTATCAAGCCGTATTCGCTTAAATTTTCTTTCATATTCACAAAACTTTCGTGGTTATCGTTCATTCTGTTCCACGCGGAATCACCGACAAATACGATGCCATCTACTCCTTGCAGCACTAATTTTCTCGTAGCATTATAAAAAACCTGTCCGGGCACGGTATATAGTTGAAATTTTGTTGAAAATCCTTTAACAGCATTCGTAACGAGCGGCAAAAAATCGAAAAATAGAGTTCTGTCGCCGTCCGTCGCCAACGAAACCATGTCAGACCTGTGTTTTGCAGGAACTTTTTTATGGATGAACAAAAGATTCGTCGTTTTCCCCGATAGACCAGGTCCATAATATACGATTTTACAAGTAATTTCTCTTGTTGCAAAATTTACCGTTGACATACTCTGCCTTTTCGGTTGTTATGCTAAACCGGATGTTAATTTGCGCAATGTCTCTGTCGCTTCCATCAGTTCGAGTCTTATCAATCCCATATTCGCTTCCAAACTTGTGAGAACACCGAGGTAACCCACATCTGCATCGGCGAGAAAAAGTTTCCCGTTCCTGCCCTCGATGATGATATTTCTCAATTCTCCCTGTTCCATCATTTCTGTGGCTTTAACGGCTGTGGTTCCAACAGCGGATACCATCGCTGCGACAATTTCATCTTGAACTTGAACGGACAAATTGCTGGCAACCACAAGACCATCCTTCGCCACAAGAATACTTCCAACAACGCCTTTAACCCTCGAAAGCCGCTCGACAACATCCTTAACGCTTGCCATTATTTCCTCCTACCATATTCGCGTATAGTTCGCTTTTAATATTTTTATTATGTTTTCTCTAAAATCATCGGCGATAGCGGAACCGGTGCCAATTTCTATTTCGTGCTCGAACCACACTCCCCAAGGCATACCTGCAATATCGCCAAAAACCCAGTATGAACCTTCTCCGCAGATGAACATTTTGCTCGGTTTTCCAGTAGGAAATTTATCGTTGTGCGCCATTTCGAGGATTTCGAGAAAATATGCTGGAATTGCGACTTTATCGAGAACGAGATTGGTGTCGGCAGCCATCGTTTGCCCGAACCTGTCAGCAAATATCGCTCCGAGAATCCCGGGCATATCGGAATATATTTTTGTCAATTGGTCAATGCCAGTATCCTGTGCTATCTTCGGTTTTGGAAATTTTGCTTTTGCGGGAATCTTTTGCGAAACCGATGATTTAGAAATCTCCCCCGTTTTTGCATCATCGGGAGGAACATCTTTGTCCGGAGCAGGCGTCTTTTTTACATCGGCCTTTTCAGAAGAAACAGAAATATTTAACATCCGCTTCCAAAGAAGGATAATCACAATCGCCAACGAAACAACACCGATACCCAGCAATATGACTAAAATTGCGAGCATATTTTCCTCCACAATTCCCGCTTTGCTATTTCAGATTTCAAAAATAGCAATTTTTTTATATTTTCCAATAAATAAAATTTTGGAATAAACAATAAATATTAAAATGCTATATGTCAAGAAACAATTTCTATAATATTGTCCCCTTTACGCGGATGCTATCCGGATAAAAGGTTTTTGATGAATTGCTCGACCGATATCGAAAACCTCAGCAATTTCATCCACTGTTCCACTTTCTAAATCGAGGAATATGCGGTTACTTTTGGATTGTATCGATTACGAATTTTTCATTTATCAGCACCATTGCGCCGAAAACTTCTGCGATAGTCAATGCAAATACGATGATAAACGCCGCGGTCTGCCATATAAGAGGGTTAGCGCCTATTTCATTTGCTATAAACCTTGCAAAGAATGGGATTCCCACCAGCAGCGCCGTTAGAAATGCTGGCAGCAGCGCTTTTATGCCGAGCGCATTTCTCGGCGTAATCGTATCTCTTTGAGGGTGAGCGAGCCATACATGCTGCGCAAACAATATTCCAGCGAATAAGGCGCCAAATATAATCGGTATTGTCGCCGCAATCGGAGCGAATTTTTGCAGAATAATCATCAGCGCGATTCCTGCGATAATGAGCGTTGCTGTCCATATCGACGATAGCACGATG
>JALTEE010000006.1 GCA_027007865.1 bacterium | reverse complement strand
TTTGCAAAATAAAAGATTTCGTTATCCTGCTGGGACGGGACTGGATTCCTAATCGAGTTGGGAATGACAATCGTTCCGTTTGACCATTGCGCTTCGCGGCTCGCGGATGTCGCTCCTGGTGGTCGCTTAAATTGTAGAAATTCTACCAGAGGGGAAACGGGAATTCAGAAGTATCGATTTTACTTGATTCCCTTGTCAAACAAGGGAATAACAGTGAGTTTTTTCTATTTTGCAGGTCTAATGAACATTTATTTTGGGAGGTGTTTAAAATGCGATGGATTATTTTCGCACTAACAATTCTTTCGCTTTTGTCATCCGTAGTTTTTGCGGACGAATACGACGGAGCGAGATATTCTGCGTGGAAATCTTCGCTGCAACCGGCGGAGCGCGGAACTAAAACCGCATTTATCCACAACGATTACATCGGCGTGCAGGTCGAAGAGAACACTACCGATGTCGATTATGGCAGGTTCAATATCGGCACATATCCGGACAATGACTGTCTGACATATTATTATCCAAGTTCGCCGTGGTCGTCCTGGGTGATTGTTCGTGTCGATGGCGAATCGTATGTATCTCCCGGGGGAGGACCTTCTTGCACATATATGAACCCACTTGCGCCCGGTTTTACAGAAATGACCTGGCCCACAAACACAGATTCCAACTACTTCTATGGCGGATATGAAATACCCGGAATGAACATAGATGTATATCAATGGCTTCAACCCGTCTATCTCGAATATCCCACATATACGACAGGAACAGTTTTCATAAAATATATCATCATCAATAACGACGATGTCTGCCACAACATCGGCGCTTTGCTCCAACTCGACACGGACATAGCCGATAACGATGCAGCGGCACTCTCCACGATACTCGGATACTCCGGCATCGAAGAAGATTTCTGGAACATCGATACAATTCCGTTCCCTTGCTATTGGTATGCCTACGAAGATATCACCGACCCCGATGCGCTCGTTGCACTGGGAATTATGTGCGGATACGATGCTGTTCCACCGAGCAGATTCGCCGTGGGTTCGTGGCCTACATTCTACAATGTCGATTGGGATTTAGCACCTTCTCATTCTCCTTATGGCGATTCGTCTGTTTTGCTATGGTGGTATCCCGAAGAAATATGCCCCGGTGAAACTCTTCTCGTGGCGACATATTTTGGCCTCGGAGAACCGCTATCGGGAGAATTGATACTCAACATTCCTGTTTTCCCATCTATCGAGAACTGTGAATATACAGAAAATCCTTTCGAGGTTCTCGCAACATTCACGAATGGCACAGGAGTCGCTTTAAGCGACCCGATGGCAACGATTGTGCTTCCCGAAGGTCTCGCCGTCGATACGGGATATTCTGCCACAGAACCATTCACGACAACATTGCTCTCGCCCGGCGAAGTCGGAAATGCGAGTTGGAATATCAGAATCGACACGGAACATCCGCCAACAGAACACGATTCTATTTGCGTGTATGTTACTTCGGTTTCTATTGACACGGTTTTTAGCGTCTGTCGCGATTTTTGGCTTCCCGAAATTATAGCACCTTATGGTGAAATTGGAAATCCATTCGATGATGCGGTTTCCGCCTGCAACGACCAGCAATTGACGATGTTCTTCGACTCGCCGAACGATATCGATTCGTTTCTGTTCGCTGTCGATGATGATACATTCGATTTATCCGATTCTCGCATTGAAATTGTAGGCGATAGCCTCGTTTTCACGCCGTCTGTTAACTGGGCTAACAATACATATCACACTTGGGGAATTGTCTATGCGAGGGATACAATCGGTTGCGACCTCGAAGATGTTTTCGGCAACTTTTTCGTGGATATCGCTCCGCCCGTTGCATCGGACGAGGACCCCGCCGATGGCAGTGTTCTCGGCACGACCGATTTCGGAGACATAACCCTGCAAATTATCGATAACGAGCGAGAAGTGAACCCTGCCACGATTACATTCGAAGTAAATGGCACAGAATACACTATCGACGATAGTTGCCTTACATTTGCAGGCAATATTCTCACATTTTCCCCCAATCTTGCAGGACTCACATTCGATGATGGCGACACAATTTGCTGTTCGCTGACAGATGTGGCAGATGCCGATGTGGACTACTGCGAACCGAACCACATCGAAGAACCATACGAATGGTGCTTTTCGATTAATATCGTCGATATTTGGCTGCCCGATACGACAGGTTGCCCCAGTGATGTCGTGGACATTCCTGTTACGGTGGAAGATATTACAGGAATGGGAATCACATCGTTCGATATCTCTGTGAGATACTTCCCATCAGTTCTGATGCCTGTGGATATTATCGAAACTGGCGCTCTCACATCGGGCTGGGGAGATTTGACAATGGACACGAGCGAATATGGTGTTGTTGAAATAACGGGCAGTGGGAGCGACCTCGTCGGTCAAGGAGCATTGTTCTATATCCGCTGCGTTGTAGGAGACCATCTCGGAACATATTCTACGCTGACATTTGAAGATGCCTCGTTCAATGACGGCTCACTCGGTGCAAAAACCACGGACGGATTTTTCACGACTTGCTGGGAACCTTCTGTATGGAGTTCGACTATGTATTTTTGGACGAAAAATCTTCCTATGGCATCGCTCACTTTTGGCGCAGCGGAAGGCGCTACCAATGGATACGATTCTACAATCGATTTGATTGGACCTCCACCTTCGCCGGGCGACCTCAATGCCTGGTTCCCAATCGACGACCCAGAACATCCCGCTGTGGACAGACTCGAACGCGATTTCCGCAGCTCCGATGATACATCTATAACCTGGCAGGCATATTCGACATATATCGGCGATACGGTATTTGTATATTGGAATCCCACGGGACTGCCCGATGGAATGCTGACGCTGACATATTCGACAGATTACGGCAACATCACTCTCGATATGCACAGCGACACGACTTTCTTCTTCCTCGATTCCACCGCGATAACAATCAATTTCCTACGGACGGAACTGCATAGGGACACGATGTATCTCTGCCCCGGCTGGAATATGCTCAGTCTGCCGATTCTTCCAACAGGAGATATGCTCATCAGAGAAATCGTTCCGGGAGCAATCACCGATGGCTTCTGGTATAATCCTGTCTATAGTGCATACGATGTTCTGATGGGTCCAGCAGTCGGCAAGGCATTTTGGGTTTTTGCTCTCGATTCTGCGACAATAAATATGGCGGGAATGGATGTTCCTTCTGTGAATGTTCATCTTTGGGCGGGTTGGAATATGGTTGGCACGCCAGCAAGCGATGATGGATATTTCCTAATCGATTCGCTATCGACAATCCCCGCTGGCGCTATTTTAGCAGACAATATCTATTGGTATAATACCTGCGAAGCAAGCGGATACAATCTCGCAAACGATACACTCTTTGTCGGCATTGGATATTGGGTATTTGCAATGAATGAGTGCGAACTTTCATTCGGCGGAGATGGCACATTGTTGAAGAAAAATACAGCCGAACCCGCAATGCAGTTCGATATTCTCGCAGGCGATACGAAATTGACAATCGCATTGGATAAAAATGCTTCATCGGGAATCGATGCGATGGATGAAGTTCTTCCGCCGTTGCCGCCAGATGAAGCGAACAAGTCTTCCGCATTTATTTGCGGCGACTATCGATTGAACAGAGATGCAAAACCGGGCGGCGAATTCACAATCGAAACGCAACCAGGAACAAAATTTAGTTGGGACGAAAATTCCATTCCGCAGGGATATTTATTTACAATCGCCGATGGAAATGCTGCGGTAGATATGTCCTCGCAGAATGATGTGATTGCGCAGAATGCGGAATTAAAAATAACGGTATCTTCGCTACCAGAAAAAGTATCACTGCTGCCGAACAAGCCGAATCCGTTTAACGCTACGACAGAGATACAATTTACGCTGCCCGCTTCGCAAGAAGTTATCGTCGAACTATATGACATATCGGGTTCGCTTGTGCGGACATTGTTCTCGGGTGCTGCGCATTCAGGATTAAATACACTCGTTTGGAATGGTAGAGACAATTCTGGAAAATTCGTTTCATCGGGTGTCTATTTCGTCCGGTTGCGCACAAAAACGCTATCTTTGAAGCGAAAAATTACTCTGATAAAATAAATCGAATGCGAGATATGAAACATATTAACTCTACAATCTTTCGGACATTTCTCGTTGCTGTTATGCTGCTTTCTCTTTCTGTGGGTAGTTATGCGGCATCGATGAAGAAAATCAAGCACTGGTTTTTGCTCGCTTCTGCTGGTGATGTTCGTCTTTATGCAAAAGGAGCGAAGGCACGAAAGAAACTTGCTAAATCGGGTAAAAAAGCGGTGCCATTTTTGATAACTCAACTTGGTCGCAAAAATATTCGCAAAGTTCTGGAAGCGGAGCGCGCATTGCGAAAAATGGGCGACGATGCTATGCCGTATCTTATTATGGCGCTTGCGGATACGAATAAAGGTATCGCATCGCTTTCCACGAGGATTTTGGGCAGTGTTGGGAATAAAGATGCAATTCCGCCGCTTATGGTTGCAGCGAGATATGGTTATCCAGGACTTCGGGGCTCCGCCTGTTATGCACTTGGGAGACTCGGCGACACTGTCGCTGTGCCGATTTTAATCGATGCGCTGACCGATACAATCGCATCGGTTCGCAGACTTGCTGCGCTGTCGCTCGGACGCCTCGGAGACAAACGCGCCGTTGAACCGCTGTTCGCTCTGTTATCCGATTCCTCCTATGCAGTGCGATATACCGCACAAAATGCGATAGCGAAGATAGATACACGAAAGGCGCTCGACATTGCGCTGGAAAAACTCGATTCTGCGAATATTCCGGAAAAATATCATCTAATTGTCCTGCTTGGCGCCATCAAGAATGAAGATGCGCTGCCCACGCTCGAAAAACTGCTGCAAGATAGCGACCCGCACATCAGAGGATTTGCCTGTGAAGCGCTCGGACATTTCCGCGGGAATTGGCGTGTGGCAAATATGTTAAAGCATTCGCTGTGGGACAATTCGCCATTTGTTCAGATGAAAGCGGAAAATGCGCTGGGCAAGATAAAAAAGGCAGCAGCATAAAGAATATGTTGGAGGGGGCATATATGAATTTTCGTAGATATCCGTTAATATTTTTACTTTTCCTGTTCGGGCTATCATTTTCGCAGGATGATGATGCGCTGACGATTATGGGCGATACAGTTTTAATCGTAGAAAAGGTCAATGTCTGTTCGGAAATCGATATAGAAGGTATCGCTGCGGATGATTCATTTCCCGACGCCGTCGTTTCGGGAGATTTTGTATATTGGGACAGAGATTTTAACTATTTTCTCGGCGATTCCTGTTATTGGGACTATACCTGCCGTCCTCGTCATACTCTCGACGGATACGATACATCGTTGCAATTTCGGTTTGTGTTTTGGCGAAGCGGTTTCGCATACTGCGGCGTTTTTTCTCCCGATGGGGACACCACTTCTGCATTGTTTCTGCTGTGCAACGGTGAAATCCGTCCTGTCGCAACCTGGGGAAGACCGTTCACAGAAGATGATATTTACACAAGTGCCTTCTACACGCTCGATTATAGCCAGAATTTATTGGCTCAACTATTGCACCATCAATATGAAAAGGTTACCGATAGAGGTTATGTTATCTCTGGCGAACTGCCTATTTTGAGAGACAGACTTTGCCACGATGCGCCCGATGACAGCACGGGTGTATATTTATATGGATTTAATATGCTCAGTTTTTCACTTTATAACAATTTATCCAAAACAATCTGGTCGGTTTCATCGGAACTCAGACATACTTATACCGCCGGTTTTTATAGCAGTTGCTGGTATTCGGGCACGCCTATCGCAGATGGTCCTTGGGGAGTAACTTATTTTTTAATGAACGAACATTGGTGCGCATTATGCACGGATTCTGCGGGACTCACAGGCGGAACACAGAGCAGAGGTTTTAATATACATTACATCTTTCCCGAACATTCTGCTATTCGTATGCAGGGTGGCTCGAACAATCTCACAGAAGCGTGGGGATACCTCGACGGAATACTCGGTATGCACATAATCAATTGCTGCACAAGGGATTACCCAGATGCAAATTATTATGTTTTTGATGCTTTTCCCGATTCCGTCAGGCTTGTGAACGAGAGTGTTGACAGAAACATTTCATCGCGTTTCAGGATGGCGGTTCTCGCAGATTCTATCTATATAGACGATGTCTGGGAAGACCCGACTACTGGAATCGATGGCAATCCGCCACCGCTAACGCTAAAAATTCAGCAGGGATGGAACGGGTATGTCTATCCAGAAATGTCCATCGTTCCTGCCGAAACGCTCAACCTCGGGACGATTCTTATAGGCACATCGATTTCGGGAAATTTCTCAATTTCGAATACAGGCGATGCTACTATGGTTATAACATCGCTTTTCCACAGCGATTCTGCCAATTTTAGTGTTGCATATTCTGCATATACTCCGCCGGGAGGCACCGGTTTTATCATTTCAAGTTTCAATCCGACAGGAACGGGACATTTTGAAGATGTGCTCACCGTATATACGAATGTTCCCTGCAATTCGATTGTGTATCTCTATGTGATTGCGGAAGTTATAGATGTTACGCCACTAATTCCCGAAATAGTCGAACCGCTGCCGAATACTTGGACATCCTGCTCAGACCAGCAAATCGTTATGAATGTTTTATGTCAGGAAAGCACATCTACCGAAATGGAATCTCTTCGGGTGAACAGTTCTCCGCTCACAACAGAATATTACGACAGTTCTTCGAGTTCTTGGGTATCTGCGGAATCTGTGTGGAGTTCCGCTTGGGGAACGCACATCCTCGACGGAACAGACTGGCTCTGGGACGACCATTACGACTACGGCGAATGCGTCGATTTCAGAGTGATTCTAAATCTTCCCGAAGGAGTTTCTCCCGATTCCGCATCGATTACAATTTATGCCGACAATCAGGCAACGGTGTATGTCGATGGCAACTATATAGATACGACAGAATCTATCCCTTGGTATCATCTAAAAACATTCGATATTTCTCCATATCTTCACGGCGGCGAGGACACGGTTCTAATTCACGCCTGCGACCTGTCCGGTGTCATTGCCGGAGTCGATTTCTACATTGTTGTTTTCTACACAAGAATTTGCTGCCGCTCCGTAGATTCGGGTTCCGCTGTGATGACAATAAACGGTGTCGAGCATAATGCCAGCGATGGAACAATATCCATTCAGGACGATACGCTGATTGTTTATACTCCTCTGTCGCCTGATACTTTCACAGATGGCGATACTGTCGATGTCTGCCTCACAGATGCTGCGGATACCTGCGGACAGACTTTCGATGAATTGCCGCTGTGTTGGAGTTTTTGGGTCGATTTAACACCGCCAGATGTTTGGAATATTGTTCCAGCGCCCGATGCGATTATCGAAGATGATTTCCCCCATATATCGCTTTGTCTGTTAGATTCACTTTCCGGATTGGATACTGCTACAATCGGTATGACAGTGAACGGCGGCAATGTGGAACCGATTGTATCGGTGAATGACAGTTGCGTTTCGATAGATTGGGATTTTGCAGAAGCGCTCCATTTTGGAGACACAATCCTATTCTGCATTTCTGCGACAGATACGACAGACTATTGCGATGATAATTTGCTCGATACCTGTTTCACATTTTACATATATTCGCAAGGACCGATTTCGGTGGTTACCAGTCCTTACGACAGCATTGTTTCGGGCTGCATTGATGAGGAAATCTGGATTTCGCTTTCGGACACACAGGGCATCGACAGCACAACAATTATGCTGTCTATAGACGGCGATACATTCACTTGCGCCGATTCGCAATTGACTTTCATCGACGATTCGCTTCTGATTTTCTCGCCCGATGCGGGTTATTGGAGTGCGCAGGACACAGTCCACATAAAACTTCTGGCGGCAAACGATATGCTCGGTGCGCCGCTGCAAAATCAGGCGGAATTTACGATGTTCACCGATTTTGTTCCCCCGAACGGAAGTTTAATCGAACCGACGATGAACGATTGGGTTCAAGATATGCTTGCACCGCTCATTTTCACTTTCAACGATGCCATATCGCCGATTCTGATAGATTCCTGCTATGTTCAAGTTGACGATATAGTTTATCCGATGAGTGAAATACTGACATCTTTGTCAGATGACTCTACAAGCGGGGAATGCGCTATATACCCGCAGCGATACAATTTTCACTGGAATCCGGGTGACACAATTGACATAACATTGCACATTTGCGATAGACCCGATACCTGCGAACCAAACTGCACGGATACATTGTTCAATGTGAGGTTCGAACCCACAATTGCCTGTTTCGTCCATCCCGACCCGTTCACTCCGAACGGCGACGGAACGAACGACTATACCGTGTTCGACTATCCCAGAATGTTTGTAAAATCTGCAAAATTGCGTATTTTCGACCTTCGCAATGAACTCGTAGCGGAAAAAACACTCGGCCCGATATCACAGCCATCCGATTTCGACATACGAAGTTGGAATGGTAAAGACAATACTGGAAAAGTGCTGCAGCCGGGATTATATTTGTATATAATTTTCAGCGAGGATGGCGAAGTATTGTGCGAAGGAACGGTCGTGCTTGTTAGATAATGGTGGTTGGTAATAGAAAAACATCTTCTTTTATCGATAAGTCCGAATAGAAAAGTAGTTTTTAAAAATATCCATTAAAATCGAAATGCGAAAATTAGATTTTTTTTTCATATTATTCATTTTTTCACTGCTGTGGAGCGACGACTATGTTGTTCGTATAAATCCTCTCCAGTGCAATGAAATTCTGCATCGTGGCAATGAATTAAAAAAATGCGATGTAGCACTCGTGTTTTCCGGCGGCGGTTCCCGAGGACTGGCACAAATCGGCGTTTTGCAAGTGCTCGACAGCATCGGTGTTCATCCCGATATCGTCATCGGAACGAGCATCGGCGCTGTCATCGGTGGATTGTATGCCGCAGGATATTCGCCGTCAGAACTCGAAAGCCTTACAACATCGCTCGATTGGGGAGCCTTCCTCAGCGACGCATCTAAACGAACATCGCTTTTTCTCACGCAGCGTCAGAGTGCCGAACGGTATTTTCTCACAATCCGAATGAAAAATTATAAACCCTACATTCCATCGGGATACTTGTCTGCACAGCGGCTGCTCGATTTACTCTCGGAATTAACCGCATCTGCAACCGTTCTCGCCGATAAAAATTTCGACAATCTCCCGATACCGTTTCGCAGTGTTGTTACGGATATTTCGACGGGGGACGCCGTTATTTTGAGCGGCGGAAATCTCGGTGAAGCGATGAGAGCATCGATTGGCGTGCCGCTTATATTTCAGCCGTTCCCTGTGAACGGTCATATTGCGGTGGACGGCGGATTAAAAATGCCCGTTCCTGTGGAAGTTGCGCGAAAGCTCGGATGCCGCAAAATCATCGCAATAAACACTACAGCAGAGTTGATTCCCGATGCGAGTTTGACCGACCCGAGTGCACTGGCAGAACAGGCGACTACGATTATGCAGCGCGATATTATCGAAATGGAACGGGGCATCGCAGATATATGGATAGAGCCGCAACTTAACGGCAGACGCTCGACAGATTTCGATAATGCGGAGGATATTATATCGAAAGGGCGAAAAGCGGCAATCGAAGCGCTCCCGAAAATTCGAATATCGTTGCAGGAAAAGTCGCCAAAAATCATCACGGTGGATTCTGTGAAAAATTTTTTGCCCTGTTTGCCCGATTCCTTTGCGGAACCGCTGCCGGGGGAATATACTGAGGATTCGATAGCAGCAATCGCACAAAATCTTTCGGCGACAGGATTTTTTAGCGAGGTTATTTGCTCTGTATCGGCAAATTCGCCGAGAACGCTGCATATATCCGCAAAAATTTCTCCGCAAATATGCAATGTCGAAATATCGGGAATGGGTGAAATCGACGATAGAACAATCGAATCCTCACTGCAAGCCGATTTCGATGAAATGAACTTCTTGCAGATAATTTCGCATCTCGATTCCATCCCGATAATACTGCATTCGAAAGGATTTACCCTCGCCAAGTGGGATACGATTTATATCGTGAATGACACGCTCTTTGCGGAATTAAATCCCGGTATCATCGAAAATATTTCATTTCTCGGTAGTGAACATACGAGACATTGGGTTCTTGCGAGTCATTTTAATGTGAGCGACGGCGACATTTTCAATCAAAACCGCGTCCAGAAAGGAATCGCATCGCTTTATTCCACGGGGCTTTTTCGATGGGTCAACTACGACCTCGCTCCCGGCGAAGATGGTGGCGTAAAACTCACCGTTCGAATTCAAGAGAAACCGAATATCGCTGTTCGCTTCGGATTGCGATACGACCAGACAAACCGCAGTGAAGGCGCAATCGGCATATTCGATGATAATTTTTTGGGAACGGTGCTGCGCATCGGGCTCGAAGGATACGGCGGCGAGCGCAGACAAAACGCATCTGTTTCGCTAAATGCCGATAGAATATGGAAAACGATGTTCACATCGAAAATTTCCGCCGCATATCGCCGCGAAAAATACGACCACTACTACAATTTTGAGATTACAGGCAGCGATTGGGTCGAGCAATACGGTGCTATGGCGGCGTTCGGACATCAACTGCGAAAACTCGGAACATTCTGGGGCGAACTCGAAACACAAAGAATTAGAGTAGCTTCCATCACCGGCGAAAGTGTGCAGCATTATACGGTTCACAAACTGCGGTTGCGCTCTGTCGTGGATTCGTATGATAAAAAGCAATTCCCTACAAAAGGCACATTTTACGGGCTTTCATTTGAAACGAGTCAAGATATTTTGGGCGGGCAGACATCGTTCACGAAGTTTTTTGCGAAGTTCGGCGCATATCAAACAATCGGCTGGCTCACAATAAACGAATGGACATTAGGCGGGCATATCGCAGGAACACCGCCGTTTTTCGAGAAATTCCAAATCGGTGAAGAGCGAAAATTATGGGGTTTTCGCGAAGACGAATTGTTCGGAGACGATATCTTTAACGCAGGAATCGATGCGAGAATAAATTTTCGAAAGCGGATGAAGAGATTGTATTTCATCGCAGGCGGAGCGATGGGAAATATGTGGTCGAAGGATATGCCGCCGGAAGCATCTAAAACGATATGGTGCGGCGGCGCAGGAATCGGTCTCGAAACACCGCTCGGTCCGCTGTTTGCCAAATACGGAATATCCAATATGAAAACTTATTACCTTAATATCCAATGGGGATACGAATTCAAGTGATAATGATTATTATTATACTGATGTTTCCTGCAATTTATTCTAACTTGTTATAAGAGAACCACTTTTACCTCTATGTCTAACTCATTGTGTTTCATAGTGATAGATATTTGCTGTTCCCCTTCATCTGTCCCGACAGGGTGGGACACCTTCTCCCAAAGGGAGAAGGTAATTCTCCTTTCTCCTTAGGGAGAAAGGAGTTAGAGGATAGAAGGGGTAAATAAAAACGCATATCAAAGAACTCAAAAATCACCTATTTTGCAGGGTTCATTGTTCAGATAAAGTGAAAATCGCCATCGTAATTAATTTTCCAAAATTACCATCGCAACTGCGTATTCTTTCGTGTGAGATATAGAAACGCGGATATTTTTGACGCCGATTTTTTCCGCAATTTCTTTTGCCTTCCCTGCAATCAACAATTTCGGATTGCTATGTCTGTCGTTCGATATCGAAATACTGCGCCATTTTATTCCGTCGGCTAGACCTGTCCCGAGTGATTTCAAAAATGCTTCTTTCGCAGCGAATCGCGCAGCGAAATGAATTGCAGGAAAAGATTTCGAAGCACTGTATTCTATCTCTTCATCGGAAAAGACCCGCTCTATAAAGTGCCCGCCATATTCAGAAATTATTCGCTCGATACGAGGTATTTCTATAATATCTATTCCGATGCCGAGAATCATCTTTTGTTTTGCAATTATTTGCTCGATTTCAAATAATCTGAATATTCTTGTGGGTCGAGTATTATTTCTTCCGCCTTTTTAATTTCTGGGTCGGCTCCCAAAACAATTTGGCGATATCGTTCCTGCTCGCCCCATTTTTTAGAAATAATTTCTCGGCGTATTGCTCGAGCAATATATTTTCTGCTTTGCTCGAATTCGCGCTCTTGTTCTTTTTGCAATTGTTTTCGGAATTGTTCGAGTGCCTGCATCGTTTCTTCTGAAAGGCTATCTTCCGCTGCGATGGAATCTATCTGGTCTAAAATCTCTTCCGCACGAGTTTGATATTTGAAGTCTTTTCCCTCGAGAAATTTTCGAAACTCTTGAAGCATCGCATCGGTTACAGCAAAGTCGGGAGAAGATATGGCATTTTTATGCTCGGCGCTGTAATGGACGACGAATGCAAAGAACAACCCTTTTCGCTCGAGTTCGATTTCCAATTTATTTAGTTTTGGAGGTTCATAATCTACATCGGGAGTGATACCGCCACCGCCATATACTTTTCTGCCTCCTGTGGTATAGAAAACGGGTTTTTCTTCTGTTGTATCTGTATCCGCAGGCTCGGGGTTAAAGTCCCACGGGTCGAGTGTGTCGGGGTTCCAATTTAATGTATCTGTGATGATGGCGCTTTCTCTTCGTTTGAGGTAATATTCTCGCTGGATACATCTTCCGCTGGGGATGTAATATTTTGCGGTAGTGATTTTAAGCGCTGTTCCATCGGAGAGAGGTCGAACAGACTGAACGAGTCCCTTGCCGAATGTTTTCGTTCCCATAATAATTCCTCTGTCGTGGTCTTGAATGGCACCCGATACGATTTCCGATGCGGATGCGCTTCCGCCGTCCACGAGAACGATTAAAGAACCTTTGGGATAGACGCCTTCTTCGTCGGTGTAATATTCTCTGCTCTGGAATGTATTTCTACCTTTTGTATATACCACCAGCGCATCGCTGCCGAGAAATTGGCTCGCTACCGAAACCGCCTGGTTTAAAAGACCGCCGGGATTGCCTCGTAAATCGAGAATAATGCCTTTCGCTCCCTGTGCTTCCAAATCTTCGAGTGCTTTTTTTACCGCATCGCCGGCATCGGATGAAAAGCCTACAAGCCTGATATATCCCACCTTGTTTTTCGTAAGTCCGTAGAAAGGCACGGGTTTAATTTCGATTATGTCCCGTGTAATTGTGACATCGAACGGTTTCGGTTCGCCTTCGCGGTCGATTGTTATTGTAACTTTACTTCCCGGTTCGCCGCGGAGTTTTGTTACTGCCTGCGTTACTGTTATTCCTTTGGTGGATTTACCATCGATTTTTATGATTTTGTCTCCCGCCTGAAGACCTGCTCGCCAAGCAGGTGTGCCTTCCATAGGCGAAATTACCGTGAGCCATTTATCGCGAACGCTAATTTGTATTCCAAGTCCGCCAAAACTCCCGCGCGTATCGATTCTTAGTTCTTCATATTGCTTCGGAGTAAAGAAAACAGTGTGCGGGTCGAGTGTGCTCGTCATTCCGTCTATCGCACCCTTGATGAGTTTGCGATAATCTATCGGGTCAACATATTCCGAATAGATTACGGTGAGAACCTTGTTCATCAATTTTATCTGGCTGTAAATGCTTGTTTCGCCAGAATTGAACTGCGCAAATGCAATCGCAAATATGCCGATAAGAACAATTGCAGATGTCAGTATCCATATTCGCCGCTTCATATTGAAAACCTCCAGTTGTTTTTCAAAATAGGTTTGCAAAATATTCAATTTCGTCGGGCGATACTCTCGAACTATCAATACAATGTTTGTCTGGTTCGCGAAGTAGATAGATTTTCCTGTTTCCCCTCATCTGTCCCGACAGGGCGGGACACCTTCTCCCAAAGGGGGAAGGTAATCCTC
>JALTEE010000005.1 GCA_027007865.1 bacterium | reverse complement strand
CATTCGAATAATTCGTTGTATCAATTAAAGGTTGTCAAATCAAAAATAAAACAATTAGGAGGACATAATGGATACGAGTAAAAATGTCGATACTCTGGTCGAACAGATTGAGAAATTGACGGTTCTCGAACTCGCAGAACTTGTAAAAACGCTCGAAGACAAGTTTGGCGTATCGGCAGCGGCGCCTGTTGCGGTATCTGCCGCTCCTGCAGCAGCAGCTGCAGAAACCGCTCCCGCAGAAGAAAAAACCGAATTCTCGATTTTTCTAACAGGTATTGGCGACAAGAAACTACAAGTTATTAAAGAGGTCCGAGCAATTGCAGGACTGGGACTTAAAGAAGCAAAGGACTTTGTCGAAGGTGATTTGCCAAAGGCGGTAAAAGAAAATATTCCAAAAACGGAAGCAGAAGAAATTAAAACAAAATTAGAAGCGGTCGGCGCAACTGTAAATATTAAGTAAGCCATTGTGAATGAATGCAAAAATTACTTATTTTGCAACTTTTTAGATAGGAGACCCCATTCGACTGGGTGTGTCTCCTTTTGTGCTATTGTTGTCCGTTACCCATTTTTTTCGCTTAAATAAATAAACTTTAAGGCGACAATTATTCGCAAGTTTTTGAATATATTGTGCCTTGCTATTTCGGAAACCAAAAACATAAAAGGGCGAACTTCTATGAAGGTTAGACCCATTATTAAGCGTAAGAGCTTTGCCAAAGTAAAACCTTTGGTTGAAATCCCCGACCTGCTGTATGTTCAACGGCATTCCTACGAGCAATTTTTACAAAAGGATGTCCCGCCCCAAAAAAGGCGGCATACTGGGTTGCAGATGGCTTTCGAGGATATTTTCCCAATCGTCGATATTTATGGTAAATATGAACTGCATTTCGATTCCTACCGTCTTGGAGAACCTCGCTTTACTTTCGATGAATGTCGAAAGCGCAACCTGACATATTCGGCATCCCTTTATATCAAACTGCAGTTGAGAGAGTTTGAAAAAGAGAACGATGAAAAGAAGCTCAAGGAAATGCGAGAGGGGGAAGTTTTCCTAGGCGACCTGCCGATGATGACTCCTTATGGAACATTTGTAATCAACGGTGCGGAACGAGTTGTAGTAACACAATTGCATCGTTCACCGGGCGTTTTCTTCGATGAAACTATACATCCAAATGGAAAGCGATTGTTCTCTGCGAGGATGATTCCCCTTCAAGGTTCCTGGATGGAAATTCGCCTCGATATCCGAGAAGTTTTGCATGCCGTGATTTCTGCGCGTAAAAAAGTCCCAATATCGACATTGTTGCGCGCTATGGGAATCGAAAGCGATAGAGAAATTGTCGAACTATTTCACAAAGTTAAAAATATAAAGTTATCCGGCAAAACAGCGAAAAAAGCGGTTAACGCATTGTGCGCTGAAGAAATAATAGACAAAGAAACTGGCGAGGTTCTGTTTGAAATAGGTTCGAAACTTACACCAGAAGATATCGAGCTTCTCCAAAAGCACAAAATCAAAGAAATTCCCGTTGTTATTCCTAAAAATGCTAAAATGATTCCTATAATATTCGAGACACTCCGTGCAGACGAAACAAAAACGAAATTCGAGGCAATTCAGGAGGTATATTCGGGAATTCGTCCGGGAGATGTTGTGCAAAAAGGAAAAGAAGAAACTATTATGAGTGAATATTTTTTCAACACATCCCGTTTTGACCTCGGCGAAGTTGGCAGACATAAAATAAACCAGCGTCTTCAAATAAATGTTCCCGAAGATACACACATACTGACACTCGACGATATCGTAGCCACATCGAAATATATAATCGGTCTTAGACACGGTGAAGGCACAATCGACGACATCGACCATCTCGGTGTTCGTCGTGCGCGCTCGGTTGGCGAACTTGTTGCAAATCAAGTTAGAATCGGACTGGCAAGGCTTTCGCGAACCGTTCGACAGCGAATGCGAACACGAGATATGGAAAAAGTCACGCCATCGGACTTGATAAATTCCCGAACTGTTGTAGCGGTGATAAATTCCTTTTTCGGTTCTTCCCAACTTTCACAATTTCTCGACCAACCGAACCCAATCGCAGAACTTACACACAAAAGAAGATTGTCCGCACTCGGCGCAGGTGGATTGACGCGAGAACGAGCAGGTTTCGAAGTTCGAGATGTCCACTATACTCACTATGGAAGAATGTGTCCAATCGAAACTCCCGAGGGGCAAAACATCGGACTTATCACATCGCTTGCGACTTATGCTAAAATAAACAAATATGGATTTATCGAAACGCCATATCGCATAGTCAAAAATAGGGTTGCCACAAGTGAGACTATATATATGTCTGCCGATGAAGAGGACAGACATACCATCGCAAAAGCAACGGAACCACTCGATAGTAAAGGACGCATAAAAAACGATAAAGTTATCGCGCGAAGGCGCAGCGACCTCGTCGAAGTTCCAGCATCGGAAGTAGATTTAATGGATGTATCTCCCGCACAGATTGTCAGTATTGCTGCTGCACTAATTCCATTTCTCGAACACGATGATGCGAGCCGCGCACTTATGGGTTCTAATATGCAAAGACAAGCTGTTCCACTGCTGTTCACAGAAGCACCCGTTGTGGGAACAGGACAGGAATGCAAAGCAGCCGTGGATTCCGGCTCGGTCGTTATAGCTAAAAGAAGTGGTATCGTATCCTATGTGGATTCACGAAAAATTATTATAACTCCATCACCTGATAAAGATAGCGAGAGCAAACTCTTTGATGACAAAGATGTCTATCCCCTTATGAAATTCCGCCGCTCCAATCAAAACACAGCGATTATTCAGCGCCCTCTCGTAAAGAAAGGAGAAAAAATCGTGGCGGGACAAATTATTGCCGATGGCACTGCAACAGATAGAGGAGACCTCGCTCTCGGGAAAAATGTCCTCGTTGCATTTATGTCCTGGCACGGATATAACTATGAGGATGCAATTATTATATCGGAGCGCCTCGTTAAAGATGACATATTCACATCGCTTCATATAGAGAAGTTTGAACTCCAAGTCAGAGAAACAAAACTCGGTTCGGAAGAATTGACACGAGAAATTCCAAATGTCTCTGAGGAAGCGGTCAAGAACCTCGACGCAATGGGTATTGTTCGGGTTGGCGCTCATGTCCGTTCTGGGGATATCCTCGTAGGCAAGGTTACACCGAAAGGTGAAACGGAACTTACTCCCGAGATGAGATTACTCAAAGCAATTTTCGGCGAGAAAGCGGGCGATGTCAAAGATTCATCATTAAGAGTTCCTCCCGGAGTCCAAGGTGTCGTTATCGACCGCTCTATATTATCAAGGCGAGGATATCGTAAAGGCAGAAACGATAAGGAAGAAATCCGGAAACTCGAGCGAGAACATCTTGATGAAATAATGCAGATTAAACAGCGCAGAGATAAACAAATTCGAGAACTGCTCGTTGATAAAAGAGCAAAAAATATTATATCGAACCGCACAGGCAAACCTATTATCAAACCAGGAACAAAATTAACAAAAGCGAAGGTATTAAAACTATCTATAGAAGATATCTCAGACAAGACAACCTGGACAAGCAGCACACCGACCAACATCCGTATCCAGCGGATATTGAAAAAGGCGAACGACATCATCGAGGAAAGGGAGAAAAAACTTCGCATCGAAAAGCAAAAAATTATGCGCGGCGATGAACTTCTCACAGGAGTGATGCAGCTTGTAAAAGTCGATATAGCAATGAAGCGTAAAGTCTCTATTGGCGACAAGATGGCTGGGCGACACGGAAATAAAGGTGTGATATCTATCATCGTTCCCCAAGAAGATATGCCATATCTAGAAGATGGAACACCTGTCGATATAATATTAAACCCACTCGGGGTCCCGTCCCGAATGAATATCGGGCAGATTTTGGAAACGCATCTTGGACGGGCGCTTGCCCAAAAAGGTGAATTAGGCGCCACACCTGTTTTCAACGGAGCAACAGTGGAAGAAATAAAAAAAGAATTGAAAAGCGTGGGACTGCCCGAGGATGGAAAAACAAAAATTTACGATGGACGAACAGGTGTGCCCTTCAATGAAAATGTTACTGTGGGAATTATTTATATGATGAAACTTATTCATCTTGCCGATGATAAAATTCATGCTCGTTCAATCGGACCATATAGTCTTGTTACCCAACAACCTCTCGGCGGGAAAGCACAGTTCGGCGGACAAAGATTCGGAGAAATGGAAGTTTGGGCATTCGAGGCTTATGGTGCCGCTTATGTTTTACAAGAAATGCTAACCGTAAAATCCGACGATGTCCATGGCAGAAGCAAAATGTATGAAGCAATCGTTAAAGGCGAAAATCCACCCGAACCGGGTATCCCTGAATCGTTCAATGTCCTCGTAAAAGAATTGCAATCGCTGTGCATCGATGTGCAGTTGATAAACGAGGAAGAAACAGCTTTAGGATAATTT
>JALTEE010000004.1 GCA_027007865.1 bacterium | reverse complement strand
CTGTATTAGCATTTGAAAAAAATCGGGAGGAAAAATATGTTTAAGAAATCACTGTTGTTTTTTGTGCTGTGTGTGCTTATTATTTCATCGAGCAATGCAGGCGTGTTAAATCTTCAGCCGGGATTTTCGCTTGCCGAAAATTCATTTACTGGTGGAGACCTGATAGAACAACTTTCGACGGCAAAGCATTCCGGCGATGCTGCTTCGGTCATTTCGATTCAGCAGCGAATAGATGAGATGGCTGGAATTTCTGCTGGTGTGAGCGTCGATTGCGAAAGCCATATCTATCCTCTTCGAGCTCTTCCCGAGCGCGCTTCTGAAAAATCATTTGGCAGCGATATATATGTTGCGTCAAGCGGCAATTTTGAAGGTAAACCTGCGATAGCTACATCATCGGACGGCGCAATATTCGTTGCATTTAAGATGAGCGACAGTGAGCATTCCCATAAATATATTGCCGTCGTAAAATCCACAGATGGCGGAGAAACCTGGACACCTCTAATCCAAATAACAAACGATTCCTATGACCTTAATTATCCGCAAATCGCCATCGGCGAAGGTGAACAGAATTGGGTTTTCCTCAGTTGCCATACATCCAGCAACGATGTTCAGGTTGCGAGATTTTCTTTTACCGGCGCCGGTGGGGAAATCCATTCAATCGATGGTTCATCCTTCACCGGAAAATCTAATGCACGGATTATCACAGATACCGATTCGTATTATTATGTATATGTCGCCTATATCCGCAGCAATATTTGGGGCACCGATGTTCATCTTGCCCGCTCGACGGATTTCGGGCTCACCTGGTCGCTCATCGATTTCACCAGCGAGGGCGCAGGTTATTGCGATATTGCATATACTCAATTAGGTGGGCTTGTGATTACAACTCAAACAGGCGATGGCGAAGAAAGTTCTATCTGGGCATCACGCAGCAGCGATTATGGCGTTACATGGAGCGATGGCTCGACTGTCGCTTCTTCGGGAGCGTATCCTCGTATTGCTGCCGATGGTGAAAATGCCGCAATTGTTTATACATATAAATATTCCGATAGCGACCACGATATCTATAGCGCAATTTCTACCGATGGCGGTATAAATTGGGGAAGCGAGTTCGTTGCACTTACATTCAGAAACGAAAAATATGCAGATATTGTAAGCAGCGATAATGCTTTTCTCGTATCATATTGGGAGCAGGGAAAGGTAGTGATGGTTTCCCGCCCGTTCGACGGATATTGGGGCACATCGTCCGATGTATCGGATGAAGCGACAGCGCAGGAAACATTTCCTGCAATCGCTGTTTCCAATGAAGCGCCCGGCGGGTGTCCCGCAATCGTTTGGGAAAATCGTTTCACAGAAAGTGACCACGATGTTTTGTTCGATAAAAACTGTTGCGAAGACCTTACAGCGAACCTCTCCGCTGTCCCAACATCGGGAACCGCACCACTCGAAGTCATCTTTCGAAATAACAGCACAGGGCTAATAGAAAGCGCTTTTATGAATTTTGGCGACGGCGATACTTCATCCACAGATTCAATCGCTCACACTTATTCCGAACCCGGAACTTATTATGCCACACTCACGGTTTCCAATTTCTGCACATCGCAAACCGATACCGCTGTTATAACGGTTTCCTGTCCCGAACTATCCGCTCGAATTTCGGCATCTGAAATGTATGGAACCGCTCCGATGACGGTTACTTTTGTCGATAGTTCGCAAGGATATGTCTCGTCGCGTATGTGGTATTTTGGCGATGGAGACTCATCGTCCAATGTGAGCGTGGAACACATATTTACAGAAGTTGGGAATTACACGGTATCCCTAATCGTCGATGACCCTTGCGGCGATGTCGATACCGCAACGACAACGATTTGGGTGAACGAACCCGCAGGTCCGGAATTCAGGGCATCTACGGGTGCGCTCGAATTCGGCGAAGTATCTGTTGGAGGATGCGGACCGCAATATCTCGGTATTGGAAATACAGGTGCTGCGGAACTCACAATCGACAGCGTTAATTTTGACAATGCGAATTTCTCGATATCGTCTTCTCTGCCGATGACAATCGAAGTGGGGGAATGGGATTCGATTACCGTGCAATATTGTCCTACCGCTGCCGAAGCGGATTCGGGAATAATGACACTGTTCACAAACGACACACATAATCCTACCGTTCCCGTTTGGCTATATGGCAGCGGCGTGATAACGCCGGCATCGGCGCTTTCGCTAACTCCTCACTCGCTCGTTTTTGATAGTGTTGCAATGGACGATTGCAATACAAAGCGCATCACTGTGCGAAATAACGGCGATGTGCCGATTGCTATAACATCGATGACGCTCGTTGGTTCCGGCGCGTTTTCAATTACAGGACACGATACTTTTACCGTGGACCCCGACGAATGGAAATATATAACGATTCAGTTCTGCCCATATAGCAGTTCTTCCGCGTATGCTGGCACATTGATAGTTCAGACGGAAGTCGGGGAATATACGATTCCGCTCGCGGGATACACCTGGACGGCAATGACCTGCATCGATTATGGCTCGTTCCAGATTTGCTCCGACAATGTAACCGAAGATAGAGTATATGGAAACATCCGTTTGGTGAATGCTTCAGGGGATACGATTGCATATATTAGTTCGATAGGCGATGTCGGCGCATACATCGACCTCGACCTCGAAGCAGGAACAGGTCTTGCGCGCTTTGCTCACGAGGATGGCTCGAAACCCTATGTATATGGTGGAGCATTCGACCTGACCTACGATGGCATTCGCTTCCGATTTGACCCGAGCACATCTATGCTTCCCGATTCGATACTCGATAAAATCACACCGGATTCGCTTATGGGAGCGCCATTTTCATATACCGCTTCGCTCGACCCCGCAGAAATAAATGTTGATGAAGGATGGTGGCAAATAAGCGGGGACATCTCTATAAATAACGGCGCAAATTTCATCGGCTCAATTGGAATTTACAGGAGGAGCTACTACGATGGAACTGTGGAATATTATGTCGATGAATTTGAAATCGGTCTTTGGGATAATGCGTTTAGATTCAAATTTCAGGATGTATATGTCAGCGGAGATACGATTTATGCTGGTAGAATCTATATGAAAGTTAATTCATCATTAATACCATCGACGAGTTTTATAGATGGCGGTTATTTCCAGATAGATGCGCATTCTCTGGCGATTTACGATGGTAAATTGATAGACCTCGACCTCGCCATAACCTTCCCCGATTTTGTATTTCCCGCAGGAGGACGAACGGTCGGCATTCGGCGCGCCAAATTGCGTCTCGTGTGGGAAGATGGTGTGATAACACGCTTCTCTGGCGGTGGCAGGTTCGAGATTTCGGGGCTTATGTCGGGACTCGGAAGCGATACATATATCGGCGCTTATGTAACGATTATTCGCGATGTCGGTCTCGACGATGTTAGACTGGAGTTTATGGGCTGGAGTCCGGGAGTGCCTCTCGGTGCGACAGGATTTTTCTTAACGGGTGTAAATGGTGAAGTCCGACACATTACAGACCCATCCAATATATATATACAATTCGGTTGCCAACTTACAGGCGGTCCATCGGTGCCTTATTTCGGTTCTGTGGTCAGAATGGAACCGAGTGTTTGGATAGATTTTGAACACGATGAATTTGGTCTGGAAGGCGCTGTTCGTTTTCTCGAACATCTCGCAAGAGGTGAGGCTGGACTTCGGTATCAGTGGAACTATGGCGGCGGTGGTTGGGCACTTACAGGATACGCTAATTTGAGAACCACCTTCAGCAGCCATATTTGGGCACAGGGCGGAACTGAACTTTCAATGTGGCGCGAACCCGTGGGCGATTTCCACTTCACTGGTGATGCAGGTGTAGAAGTGCACATCGACCATCACGCTATAGCCTGGCTATTTCCAACTCACGACATCGAAGTCGATGGCGACCTGTATTTTGGCGAATTTAAACACGGCGGCGACTCCGGCGGACACTGGGGTGTCAAAGGAGAAGCGTATCTCAACTTCTTCGGACTGCGACCCAGTATCGCATACATCGATGGAAGCCTATCGTTGATGTCGGAAGCAAGAGCATATACCCCGCTCGATATGTTGCGAACATTCTACTGTAAGAGTTCTCTCGTGTCCGAAGACCTGAGTTATGATATGAACGACGATGATATGAAAATGTTTATCCTTCGCACAAACGAAGATGTTCATCCATCCTTCTCCGTGGAAACACCCGAAGGACACACAATCACGCTCGATTCCTGCTCGTATAGCGAAGATGCGGAGTTAGTCAGGTTCGATGGATATTACGATGGCGACTATTATCAAGGGATGATGATAAAGCGGAGCGATGCTGGTATTTGGACAGCGCATATAAACGACCTTCCCGCAGGTGACAGCGACCATCTCGTTCAGGTAAAGAGTTTCCGAAATGCGCTCGGACTTGGACTATCGACAACTTCTACTGGCAGTGGTTTCGATATATCGGGCGATATAAGCGGAGCGCAAGCAGGCGATACGGTTGTGGTAACTCTGATGCTAAAGCCGATGGACATCACCGCAGGAGCAATGCCGATAGACAAAATTACGCTGACAGATGATTTTTCGATAGATAGAACTTATAATTTCGACGAACTCGGTTTTCAGGAAGGAAACTACTATCTCGTTGCTTACGCCGAAGACCAGAACAACCGATTTGCTTCCCTTGTCGATTCTGTGGATGTGATTTCTTTCCCCGAAGACGATGTTGCGCCATCTGCGCCGACGGGAGCGTTGGCGTCGTGGGTGAACGATGAGACTGTTCGCATAACTTGGCAGTATAATCCCGAACGCGATGTCGTGGGATACAAAGTTCACAAAGGCTGGCAGCAATCTGACCACATAGATTGGTGGGAAACAATCGATGTCGCCGATGTGAACTATTATGCTTTCGATAATGCGAAAGTGATGGTTCCCGATACGCTCGATTTTGTTTTCGGAGTTTCCGCTTATGATAATGCTGGTAATGAAAGTGAAATTACTGTTGTAACGCCATTTGGAAGCGACCCTGCGGAACGGGATACGATTCCGCCGTTTGTCGAAATAACATCGGTTATCCCAAATCTTGCGGACAAAATGCTTCTCGTTTCGTGGAACGGCGATGCCGATGTGTATTCGTATGTTCTCACGGTAGGAACAGCGCCGGGCGAAATCACATACAGCACGCAACTGCCAGCGGATTCGACCGAATATACATTTGAAAATCTGATTGTCGGCGGAGATTATTATGTTTCGATAATCGCTGTTGATTCTGCGCTCAATTATAGTTCTCCCGATTCGGAAAGTGTCGCTTTCTATGATATTGCAGACAGCGATGGCGATGGTATTCCCGACTGGTGGGAAGAATATTTCTTTGGCAGCATAGATTCTTGCGCACCCGACGGCGATGACGATGGAGACCTTATCACAAATCGAAATGAATATCTTGCGGGAACTAATCCTCGCAGTTCGGATACCGATGGCGATGGCGTTCCCGACCTTGCAGAAATCGCATCGCCCGAACTCGACCCGAATTCAGATGCCGATGCTGATGGCGACAGACTCCCAGACGATTGGGAAAATTATTTCTTTGGCTCGGATACGATTCGTGGCTTGGCAAATATGGACAACGACGACGATGGACTATCCAACCTCGAAGAATATCAACACAACACAGACCCGCACAATTACGATACCGATGGTGGCGGATTGTCAGATGGAGAAGAAGTTATGCTCGAATCCGACCCGAACGACCCGGCGGATGACGACGATATTTCATTCACAATTCATCTCGAAAATGGCTGGAATATGATTTCGTTGCCTGTCCAGCCATATATAACCGATTGGAGACAGTTGTTCCCCACGGCAATCGAAGCATTCGGATACGACCCTGCAACATCGTCTTATTTTGCCGCAGACGAACTCGATATGGGGCGCGGATACTGGATACTATCAATCGGCGAAATGGATGTTACCATTACAGGCACTCCGATGCTTTCATACACGATTTCTTGTTCTGCGGGATGGAATATTATCGCAGCGCCCGCATCTTCGGAGGAAGTCTCGACCACTCTCATTACGACTTCACCCGATGGATTATTTATTCCGCCCGTGTATTCATTTGACGGGGATTCATATTCGAGCACGGCCGAACTCGAATCGGGAATGGGTTATTGGGCATTTTTATCGGGTGATTGTTCTCTCATTGTCGATGAAAGTTATGCAGGATTTGGGCGAGGGTATTCATCGAATGGTTATGCGACTGGCAATCCTCCACCTCCGCCATCTGCAGAAATGGCATCAATACCAGATAAATTGGCACTAAAAACTTCGCCGACGCCGTTTAACAGTTCGACGGAAATCACGGTGCAGATGCCGCAGAACGGAAACGCATCTCTGAAAATATACGATTACAGCGGGAAACTTGTGCGTAATCTATTCTCCGGAGAACTTTCTGTTGGAACTCATTCGCTTGAATGGAATGCCGAAACCGACGATGGAGAACCCGCAGCGACCGGACTATATATCATCAGAATCGATACTCCGAATGGCGCCGCAGTTACAAAAGCGCTGCTGGTGAGATAATATTTCCGAATATAAAAAATCGAAGCCCGATGATAGAAGTGTCATCGGGCTTTTTATAAAATATTTATTTGCCGTGGATTTTATTGAGATTTTTATAATTTTAATTGAAAAATTCAAATTTGCACGCAATATCGAAGCGTGGACGGTTAAGCGGAACGCTATGGGAGCAGGGTGTATGACGGGCGAATGGTCAAGCGGAACGCTTGCTGGATTCCCGTTTTCACGGGAATGACAAGACAAAGTGCGGGAATGACAGGACAGTATTCGAGCGACAACAAGGAGCGACCTTGATAGATGGTGAAGCCCTGAATCACCCGAAGGGTGTCATTCCCAACTCGGTTTGGAATCCAGTTTGTTTTTTATCATTTAAATTCCTTGACCGTCGCTTTTTGCGGATTTTCTTATTGAATATGAAGATTTTTTGGACATCTCTCGTTTTGTTATTGCTGTTCGTCATCGGCTGCTCAAAAATGAAGCCCGAAGCGATAGGCAGTTATAATGCAATTTACACATTTGCGGACAAATACGAAATAGAAAAACTCCGCGAACCGCTCGAAATAGCATTCGAGCGTCCTATAAAAACTCCGCGCCCTGAAAAACTTTTCAGAATAGAATGGGGCGACACATCTACATTGGACAATGCCACAGTGCACCATATCGTGCTAATTTCTGCATCGCTCAATTCTCCCGGTGATTGGGGTGCATATATCAGAATGAATTTATCTCCGCAAGCGCTGGACAGCGTGAAACTCGGAAAATACAATATTTTTATAAAACACGATGTCTGGGCAAAAAATCAAATTCTCATCATCCTGACCGCGCCAACAGTGGATGAATTGAGCGATTATATCATTTCGCACACCGACGAACTTTTTAAAATCGTGAACGATTACTGTAATGAAAATGTTGGGGAATGGCTTTTCGGTGAATACGGCAGCGAAGGAGAGAAAATAGATTTGGAGAAAAAAATAGCGCGGCAATACGGCTTCGGGATTCGTGTGCCGCGGATGTTCGATTGGGAAAAAGGTGTGGCGGCGGAGCATTTTCTCTGGCTTCGAGCGCTCGAACCGGAGCGATGGGTTTTCGTATATTGGACGCCGCTCGCTCCCGCAGATGTGGGGAAAATTTCGCTCAAATGGTTCACGCACATTCGAGACAGCCTTTGCGCAATTTTCTACGAAGGCGATTCGCTTCAGCACGGATTTTTAACATACGAGCGAACATCGCTCGACGGATTGTCGGGAATAATGTATCGTTCACGCTGGTTCAATGCGAAAAAAACGCTCGGTGGTCCTGTTGTCGGCTTCATTCTTGACGATGTGGAAAATCATCGAAGATATATTCTCGATGGCGCTGTTTTTGCACCCAGCATTAAAAAAGAACCGTATCTTCGACACTGCGAAGTAATTATGCGCTCATTTAGGCACAATTCGAAAATTTTTCTTAACTCGATAACATCTGAAAAGTGAGGGATGTATGAGAAAGAAATTTTTTATCGTTTCGATTTTAATTCTATCTTCGGTGCTTTTCGGCAGTCGGCTCGATGTGTTGAAAGAGCAATGCTCGAGGTGGTCTCCACAGATAAACAATTTTGCATCGCCGCAATGCACATCGTTCGATAGAATAAATTCTTTTTTGTCGAATGAGAATTGGCGCACCAAACCCCTACGGATATCGAGATATACGATTTGCGTGGAAATGTAGTGGTAGGAGCAGGTTCACAACATGCCCAAAATGGATACAGAGCGGCTCCTACGAAAGGTGTCCGCACATTCATCTGGACGCCTGACCAATCGGTTTTATCCGGGATATATCTTGTGCGAGTAAAAATTGGAGACGAGAAAAATGTAATGAAGCGAATATTCTATCTGAAATAATGAACCCTGCAAAATAGGTGATTTTTGAGTTCTTTGATATGCGTTTTTATTTATCCCCTCTATCCTCTAACTCCTTTCTCCCCAAGGAGAAAGGAGGATTCCCTTCTCTCTTTGGGAGAAGGTGTCCCGCCCTGTCGGGACAGATGAGGGGAAACAGGAAATATCTATCACTATGAAACACAATGAGTTAGGCATGGAGGTAAAAAATCCAAAAATTGGAGGTAAAAGTAGTTCTCTTATAACAAGTTAGAATAAATTGCAGGAAACATTATCTGAAATAACAATAGGAGGAGAAAATGCGGAAAATGTTTATCATAGCACTGCTTTTTGGGATTTGCTTTGGCTTCGAGACATACAAAGTTAGGATAGCCTATCCGTTTGGGTATCTGACTGCGCGTGTAATTGCTCCCGATATTGCGCGCTATGTCGATGGCGCGCCGATTGCCGTATATATTCCCGGTGGACACGGAATGGGAGACCTTTCTATCGATACAACTTTCGTTCCCTATGGCGTAATTTTTATAAGATATCTTCTTCCGGGGAAATCGCTCGGTTCGGACAGCACAACGGGTCAGTGGGATTGCCGAGGCATCGCTACGGAGCAGGTCGTTGCAACGGTGATGGCTTATGCCTGTGGGGATATTAATGATGTCGCCGGCGGTTCGATGGGCGATTCGCTTCTCGTTCCCGTGAATAATGATGTCGTCGGGATGGCGGCGTATTCGAACGGCGGAAACCTCGCTGTGACGACACTGGGAATGTGGGGATATATGTTTTCGAAAGTGTGTTTTGTTGTGCATTACGAAAGCCCCACAAACGACCAGACAATGATATTCGACTTCGGCGGAACAGGTGGCGACGAAAACCAGACCTGTGATGGCTCAGACCTGTGGTCGTTCACAAACGACGACTATAAAAACGCTCGATATATCTCCTATGGTTCTGTCGAGTGCCTGCTCGATTATTCCAATCTCGCGTGGGACACAATGTTCGTTGACACATACGAGACACCGGACGGCATAATTTTCCCATTTCGCGGAAAAGCCTTTCTCGACAATAGAACCGATGGCAGAATTACATTGAATGGTTTGGGAAAACTGGATTACAACAACGATTGCACATACGATACATTGGAAGATTTTGTTTTCGATACTTACGCAGGTGTCGCTCCCGAAGCAGGTTGGAATTTGCGTATATTTTATACTTTTCCCGTGACGCAAGAACTTTGGAACAATAATATACTCGACACATTGAATTGGCCAGATACAGTTGCCACGCCAAGCGAAGCGCACGATTTTTGGTATCGAAGAACTGCGGTTTTCTGGTTCGATTCGATTGCGCGTTTCCATAGCGATTTTAAAGTAATTCTCGTCATAAGCCAGAACGACCACAACCAAACGATGCCTGATTATCCTAACATTCATCAGGCTTTCGATGGGTACAGCCGCAACGGTTTCTGGGTTAAGATAAATCCGGATAGCAACTATGTTCGAGAAGTTCTGCCCTCATATTCCTTTTATTATCCGCAGAATGCTCCGAACTGGTCGCCCGCGGTGTGGGAAAGCCTTTACTATAGCGCTGTGCCGGAAGTCACAGATTTCCCCATCGCTGAAATCGTAACCGCTGCGGTTCTCGAAATGTGCGACCTATGCCACGATAGTTTGACAATAATCAACAATGATGATAATTCCTCGAAACCAAATATTTTAAACATATCTGTGAAGCCAAATCCGTTCAATTCATCGTGCAAAATCACGATTTTTTATGGTAGGGGTTCGGCGCGCCAAACCCCTACGGATATCGAGATATACGATTTGCGTGGAAATGTAGTGGTAGGGGCAGGTTCACAACCTGCCCAAAATGGATACAGAGCGGCCCCTACGAAAGGTGTCCGCACATTCATCTGGACGCCTGACCAGTCTATTTCCAGCGGAATATATCTTATTCGTGTGACAATGAATGATGGCAGGACAATAACCAAGCGCGCACTATTTATAAAATAGTTCTGCAGACAGTCCATGTTTTTTTATGCGGTCTGTTTTTGTAGAAGTATAAGTTTCTTTTATAATGAATTATTTTGTATTATATTAGTTTATGTAAAGTAATAGGGGGAAAGCGATGGAAATCAGTTCGAAAAGCTATCGTGTGATATTGAAAAATCTATTCGATGGCGTGTGTATCTTCGATGAAAACAGACAGGTTTCTCATTGGAATGCTGCAGCGGAAGATATGAGTGGTTATAAGAGTTCGGAAATGCTCGGGCGCGAGTGTGAAAATGTCGCATCGATGTATGTCGATAAAAATGGCAATAATATCGGCGATTTATTGTGCTCGTTCAAAAATCCGATGAAACCGGATGAAGTGCGGATTATCGAAAAAGTATTTTTCCACCACAAAGAAGGCTACCGTGTTCCTGTGTCGATGAAACTGCTGCCGATAACATTTAAGAACAGCGTCGTTGGAGTGGTCGAAATAATTCACGACCTATCGTCCAATATCACGCTGGAACAGATAATGGGACAATTGGAACAACTCGCTATGTTCGACCCCATTACAGAACTGCCGAATAGAAAATATATCGAGCAGAACATTATCGCACGCCTTGCCGAAGTTCAGAGATATGGCTGGATATTTGGAACACTGTTTATAATGATAGATAATTTTAATAAAATTAAGAAGGAATATGGTAAGGATGTTGCAAACAAAGTTCTCCGTGTTGCCGCGATGACAATGAGTAATACATTGCGCCCATTCGATGTTATCGGACGGTGGCGAGACGAATATTTTGTAGCCGTAGTTTCCAATGTCGTAGAAGAGCAACTTCAAATTGTGGGAGAACGGCTTAGAAAACTTGTGGAGAAATCTACGATAGCGATTGGGCAAAACGAAATAAAAATCACCATATCGGTTGGTGGAACAGTTGCCAGCGAGCGTGATAAAATAGGTTTCGTTCTTCGTAAGGCGAGCGAACAAATGCTTTATGCAAAAGAAATCGGCGGAAATATGGTATCGATTGCGTCGAGACCGGAATTCTGGGAAGAATATAAAATACCATGAGGTTCGATTTTGGACTTTTCATATCGTCTTTGCTGCTGTCGATAATCGGCATTTTGCTAATCTATTCGGCGGTTTGTGGAACACCATTACAGAAATTATATCTGCGCCAGAGTGCGTTTTTATTCGTTGCAATTGGCGTGATGGTAATTTTGTGGCGAATTCCTGTCCGTGTCCACGACGGGATGGCGTATATCTATTACATTTTAATTATCGCCGCACTCGCTCTTGCACTTGTGCAGGGCGCAGAGGTTAAACGATGGCTCGGGGTTGGTCCCCTGCGAATTCAGCCGTCGGAACTATCTAAACTCGTAATGATACTCGTTATCGGGCGCTGGTTCCGAGACCATACAAAATCGCTCGCATCGCCAATCACAATCGGAACTGCGATACTGCTCATTCTCCTACCTTTCTTCCTCGTGATGATGGAACCCGACCTCGGAACAGGGATAGTATTTTTTGTTATGCTATTCGTTATGATGTATGGCGCAGGAGTTCGTCCGCTGCATATGTTTTTGTTGCTGACGCCAGCGCTCGCTATGGTAAGCGCATTTCACTGGTTAGCGTGGGCGATATATTTTGTGCTGCTATTGTTCATCCTCGTAAAGTGGCGGGTAACGCCTGCAACATTTATAACCACAGTGATTTTTGCAATATCGGTGGGCTTGATGACGCCGTATGTATGGGCGCATCTCCATTCATACCAGCGAGAACGAATTATGGTATTTCTAAATCCCGGATACGACCCGTTCGGAGCGGGATACCAGTTGATACAGTCGAAAATTGCAATCGGTTCTGGCGGAGTTTTCGGCAAAGGATTTTTGCAAGGAACGCAGACAAAACTCGCTTTCCTGCCCGCAAAGCATTCCGATTTCATATTTGCTGTTCTGGGCGAACAGTTCGGATTTATCGGATGTTTTGTTGTGTTATTTTTGTATTTGCTCTTGCTGTGGCGGATATTGAAAATTGCGAGTCAGGCGAGGATGCCGTATGGCTCGATTGTCGCATTCGGAATTGCCGCCGTAATATCTTTTCAGGTATTCATCAACATAGCGATGACGCTGGGGCTCGCGCCGATTACGGGAATTCCGCTGCCGTTTCTATCGTCGGGAGGTTCGTCGCTCGTGGTATTTTGGGCGATGATTGGAATTTTGCAGAATATATCTTCGCAGAAAATCGAATAATTTTATCATTTTGCCGCGATGCTGTCGAATTATAATCGGAGCGTTTCCCGAAGTGGGACGCGTCGGCTATTAGTTTGTTTGTTCCCACTCATCCGACTCCGCAATGGCGGGATTCCCGTAGGGGAAAGGACTTTAATAGCGCGTGCTCGCATCGGTTCTCCTTTCTCCTCGGGGAGAAAGGAGTTAGAGAATAGAGGGGAAATATGAGACCGAGAGTGAGGGGGTTTTGTTTCGCATTGTATTTCCCGAAGTGGGAGGCTTCGGCTATTAAATTATAAATAATAATAGGCAACAAGGGAGCATGCTCCCTTGTTTCATCGATAGCCGAAATCTGTCATTTCCGCATATCGTTTGTCATTCCCGTGCAAACAGGAATCCAGAAAGAAATGATAAAAACAAACTGGATTCCCAATCGAGTTGGGAATGACACCCTTCGGGTGATTCTACGCTTCGCCGTGCACCGATGTCGCTTCTTGCTGTCGCTCGAATGCGGTTCTGTTGTTTTCATACTTTGTCCTGTCATTCCCGCACATCATTTGTCATTCCCGTGAAAACGGGAATCCAGAAAAAATGATAAACCTGGATTCTTTACCTACATAGTATCCACCCAGAGATTATTTTATTGAGTTGGTTTGGTGCTCGGTTCATTGATGTTGTGTATGTTATTATTTGGTGAGGATAGCATACCTGTTTCCGCAGCGGAGGCTGTTTTTTCGGCTTCTTTTGAGTTAGATTTGATTTGTCAAAAGCAACAACTCAAAAGAGAACGCCAATGAATAAATAAAGCGGAGTTCCCGACTAATCGGGATACTCCGCCAACACTTCACTATTACCCCATCATCTGGAGAAAATTTGTTTGGCGCACGGTTGCCGCACCACTATCATCGAATCCGAATGATGATAAATTCTGAGTTATTCACTCGTAGCATTCTGTAATACGCTTTCTTCTCGATTCCGCATTCTCAACCATAAGCGCCAGGTTTCGGCTTCCGCACTTTTCCCAAGCACTGCGAGAACAAGAGCGCGGTAGCATAAATAGCGTTCGAGAATAGATTCTTTTTCTTCGCGCCTTTCCAATTTCTCACCTCGTATATTATAATATCTAAAAAAAATCAAAAGTCAATACTTTTCTCTATCGTGTTTGAATAAAATGAACCCTGCAAAATAGATAAAATGCCATTGTCCGACTTTCCCGCCACGGCGGGACAGAAGTATTGCTTTTACTGGATTCCCCCGTCAAGCGGGGGAATGACAGTGAGAATTTTCCTTTATTTTGCAGGAGTCATGTCTGAATAAAATATTTTAGGATTGGTAATATAGAATTGGTTTTGTCGAGAGAAATCGAATTATTTAAATTGCAGTGTTATAAGTCCGAATTTCGGGTCGGTCCAACCATCTCCATT
>JALTEE010000003.1 GCA_027007865.1 bacterium | reverse complement strand
CCCTACTTGAGATAGGCAATTTTCTTTTCTATTGTTCTTCCATCATCCATTGTTGCTCGCACGAAATATATTCCAGATGCGATTGATTTGTCTGGTGTCCAAATGAATGTGCGGGTAGGGACGTATAGCATACGCCCTTTATTTATTGGGCGAACGCTGTTCGCCCCTACAACATTCCCCATTAAATCATATATCTTCACATCCGCTCCCGCAGGTGCTGTGATTTTCACCGATGAATTGAAAGGGTTCGGCGTAATAATGAGGGCGAAATCAATGGGCTTCGTTCCTACTCCAGAAATGTTTACAGCAGGGTCGTATTCATAAGCACCAATGTCGTAATCACCACCGCAAGGGCGAATATTACCGTCATAATCATCACCCGGAGCATCGATTGAACTACCCGCATCTATTGCAGGAGAACCACTCTGAAGATGAAAATCCGGCGTAGTGGTGCTTACGAACATAGGGTCACCAACTACAGAGTCACTGCCGTAAACCTCATTCCAATCTCCTCTATAACCGTCAATCAAATTATGGTCAATAGTAACTTCTACTGAATCAGCATCCGACCGAATTTGAAATCTTAAATTTTGACTGCAAATATTATTTCTTACAGTAATGTTTTGTGCAATGGAATTTGTGATAGCTATTCCTCCACCCCATCCTATACTGTCTGATGTACCATTATCGTAGAGTGTATTATTAATAATTTCTACATTTTGGATTGGGTGTTCGCAAGCGGTGTCCCCCCAACCGGCAATCCAAATACCAACCTTCTCATTATCGAATGAAATATTGTTATAAACTCTGATATTTTCCAGAGTACCACATTCCTCGGATGCTAAAGCAATACCAGCAGTAGTGCAGGCATAAGCGATATTCTGAAAAACATCAATATTATAGGTGTGTCTATCCCATGCCTCTATATAAATACCCAATCTGTTCATATCATGCACGCAGTTTTTAAAAACTGTTCCATTTGAAGAACCCTGCTTTATATCTATACCCTCGCCTCCTTGAGTACCAGGACCTCCGTGATGGACATGATTATTTTTGACTTCGAATGTATCGGTAACAGCCACTGTAATACATTCCTGTCTTCCTCCATTGCAGGCAAGCTCAACTTCATTGCTGTCAATAATTATGTTGTCAGAACTCCAAGCACCAATACCAGACGAATAGGTATTATAAACATAATTTTTCTCAATTATAATATGGCTCGAACCGACAGCGGCGAAAATCCCGGCTTCGCTGGAATTTATTACTCTCAATCCCGAAACTCTAATATAACTTTTTCCTACAATATGAAATACTCCACCCCAAGTAAATGTCGTGTCTGTTCCATCAATCGTGACTGTATCACCAGGATATGCCATATATGTAATATAATTCCCAGGGGCTCCCGAATTCCCTGCAACAACTCTTTCATTGTATGTCCCAGCTTTGATAAGAACAGAGTCTCCCGCGACCATAACATCAGCAGCATGTTGGATATGCTCCCAGGGCTGTGCTTCCGTTCCAGGATTGCTATCGCTACCTCCGCTTGCTGAAACATAGTAAGTTGTAGCATAAACAGGTAAAATGAAAATCAAATGAAGCACCAATAAAAAAATTAAGGTGTTTTTTACCAATGCCTTTTTTTTCATTATTTCGATGCCATTATGATAATCCTGCTCGGAAAGGACACCTCCATCCAGGTTCGCCCCTAAAATCGAATACTTTTCTACCTTCCAAATCGGATTTAGCATAATCAAGTTCTCCTTATGTGATACCATTTTCAACTTTATCGGTCAGGGGATATCCTTTCATTTTTATCAATTTATGCTTGTATCTCGCTATTTACTTGCGATTTTGTTTTACAAAAACTCTCTCGGGTCGGCGATTTCACCTTTCAATGCCGATGCTGCAACTGTTGCAGGCGATGCAAGATAGATAAATCCTTTTGGATTGCCCATTCTACCTTGAAAATTTCTGTTCTGTGTGGAAATAACAGCGGCACCATCCTCGAGAATTCCCTCGTGAACACCGACACAGGGACCGCATCCAGGGGCGAGAACCGCTCCGCCCGCTCGAACAAATGTATCTATTAACCCCTCGGCGAGCGCCTGAAGATAGACCGTTCTCGATGCTGGAACTACGATAAGCCTGACATCCTCAGCGACCTTTTTCCCCTTGAGAATATCCGCGGCGATTCGCAAATCGGAGATTCTGCCATTTGTGCAAGTGCCGATATACGCCTGCTGAATTTTGACACCCTTTGCATCTGCCATATTGCGTGTGTTATCGACAGTGTGCGGGAAAGACACTTGCGGTTCGATTTGCGACGCATCGATTTCGAATATTTTTTCATATTCGGCATCTGGGTCGGGATAAATTTCTCTAAAATCCTGTTCACGCCCGTGTAATCGAAGATGCTCGCGAGTTTTTTCATCGGTGGCGATAAGTCCTGTTTTTGCACCTGCTTCGACCGCCATATTCGTCAGTGTGAAACGCTCTTCCATCGTCATATTTTCGACAGTTTCGCCGGCAAATTCCATTGCTCGATATGTCGCGCCATCTGCAGTAATCATCCCGATGATGTATAAAATCAAATCTTTTGCATACACGCCTTTTTTGAATTTTCCGCTGATGACAAAGCGCATTGTTTTTGGGACTTTTAGCCAGACCTTGCCGAGAGCGAATGCGAGAGCGACATCTGTCGAACCCATACCTGTTGCGAATGCTCCCAATGCCCCCGATGTGCAGGTGTGCGAATCTGCACCGACAACGAGATTGCCTGGTTTCACCCAACTTTCAACAAGCCGCTGATGACAAACACCCTCGCCGACATCGGACAAATATGCACCCGTTTTCTTTGAAAAATCCCGCAAAATCTTGTGAGCATTGGATAGTTCTTTTCTCGGTGATGGCGCAGCGTGGTCGATGAAAAGTATTGTATTTTTCGGGTCGAACGATTTTTCCATATCCATCTTTTGCAATTCCTGAACGGACAATGGTCCCGTGCCATCCTGAACCATCGCAACATCGACATTTGCCACGACTATGTAATCGGGTTTCACATTTTTACCCGCGTGTTCGGAAATTATTTTTTCCGCTATGGTCATTCCCATTTTCATTGCTCCTTTTTTAATTTAGACTATTTAATTTCCGCGTCTTTTTCGAGCATATCGGTAGTAACAGATTTCGGTCTTTCGATTGGATAGCCAAGTGCTCTGTCCCAAATGATATTGGACAGCACACCGATTGCTCTGCCGATACCGAACAGGACAGTGTAGAAATCGTATTCTCGAACGCCATAATGCCATTGAACTACACCGGAATGTGCATCGACATTGGGCCACGGATTCTTTGCCTTGCCGTGCTCTTTGAGAATATCTGGCACAACCTCGTAGAGCAAACTCACGACTTGGAATAGTTCGTCGTCGGGGAAATGTTTTAGGCAGAATTCGCGCTGAGCCATATATCTTGGGTCGGTGGCTCGGAGAACTGCGTGTCCGTATCCGGGTATAACCTGACCGCTACTTAATGTATCCCAACAATACTTTTTCAATTCTTCTTTTGTGGGAACTTTGCCACCGAGTTCGGCAAAAAGTTTCTGTATCCATCGCAGAACTTCTTGATTTGCGAGGCCGTGCAGAGGACCCGCCAGACCATTCAATCCTGCGGAAAGAGAATAGTAAGCATCGGATAGAGCGGATGCGACGAGATGCGTCGTATGGGCACTGACATTACCGCTTTCGTGGTCGGAATGAAGGATAAAATAAAGTCTCATCACATCGTCATAAGGGGGGTCGATGCCCATCATATGTGCGAAATTTCCGCCGAAATCGAGTTCATTGTCGGGTGGGATATGTGTATCGCTGCGGTATTTCATTCGATATATGTATGCGGCAATCATCGGAAGCCTCGCTAAAATGTTCATCGAATCTTCATACATCGGGTCCCACATATCGTATTTGCTGATACCTTCTCTATATGCTTTTGCAAACAACGATTCCCTCTGCATAGCGAGAACAGCAGTGGAAAACATAGTCATAGGATGTGTATCGCGAGGCATATTCCTCAATACATCCCATACATATAGCGGAACTTCTCTTCGTTCTTTAAATTCCTCGGATATTTCCAAAACTTCTTTATCGGTTGGAAAATCTCCTGTCAAAAGCAAAAATATATGTCCTTCTACATAGGGCATTTCTTTGCCGGGGACTTTCGGCAGCGCTTTTAAGGTTTCGGGAATCGTGTGCCCGCGAAATCGTATCCCTTCTATCGGGTCGAGATAGGATATGTCGGTGACGAGACTTTTCATCCCTCTCATTCCACCGATTACCTGCTTGATTGTTATCTCGTCGATAACCTTGCTGCCATACTCTTTGAGGAGTCTTGTTGTTCTCGGACGATGCTCCTCGATTTTTACCTGCAACTTCTTTTTTAGACTCGACATATTCCTTCCCTCCTGAAAAATTATTTGTGAATATTTTAATACAAATTACCAAAACACATTAAAAAAGACCTTTTCTCAAGGTCTATTATATA
>JALTEE010000002.1 GCA_027007865.1 bacterium | reverse complement strand
GTCAAGTATTTTCTAATATAACACAAAAAAGCGGTTCATTATTTCTTGAACCGCTTTAATTTTTTGCCGTCTGATGACTATTTCATCGGCGGACCTTTGAGCACGCGAATGCGAACCACAACGAATTTGCCGTTCTTTTCCACGAGTTTTGCGCGAACGGTGCCTTTTATAGGAACATCTTCGAGCGAAGTTACCTTTCCAGCCATACCGATAACAACGACATTTTCCGCATCCAATGGATAATACATTTCATTCAATGCGATTTTATCGGGTCTGATGTCCAACACTTCATCATCGATAGTATAGACAGTGTCTTTGTTGCTGGTCATAACGATTTCGGTGTCCTCACCGAGATTTCTAAATCCGATGCCGTATTCGCTTTCTCTACTTTGTTGAACTCCCAAAATAGGCACCTGTGAAACCTGCGATATTGCCAATATCGGCAATAACAGTAATAATGCGTATTTCATCTTATTCCTCCTCGTTATTTTTTTATAACTCCTGCAAAATAATTAAATGTTATTGCGAGAAGTTCTGCCCAAGCGGGACAACCCGGCAATCTCTTTATTTGAAATGAATCAAGATTGCTTCGTCTCGCTCGCAATGACGGAATTCTTTATTTTGCAGTTCTCGTATCTTTTTCATTAAAATTCTGCCTCACCTCGAAACTTACTTCCCTCGCCAGAACAATCCTTTGCTTTTCGGCGAATTTATCGCCGCTCCCTGTTGAGCGATAGCGCCAGTCGACAACTGCACGGCAATCATCGCTTCATCGGTAATTCCCACATGAGCTGCCGGCGCCGACGGAACACCCTCACCGAGTTCGACGAATTCGTATAGCCAGCCGTTCTCATCCATTCCGAGAATACTCGTTTCGCCGGGAACACCTGTGCGATAGTCGATGCCGTAAAGATTTGATATGCCGCCAAACGAACATAGATCGGTGTTAGGCGTGAAAGTCGTGAAGAATACCACGCCACCGAGGACAAGCGGTCGGTCGATGACTCTTTCGCCATTTGTCAGCGTCATTCGCCAGCCCGGCGCGCCAGCGATTTCAACTAGCAAACTGTCGTATGAAATCGGTGTCGAATGATAATTATATACATAAGTTCCCGTGTCGGTCTGCTGAATTGTTGCATCGGTGATATCGATGAGGTCGCTGTATGTAACATTGCTCGCAGCGCTCCAATCGGGGTCTTTTACGCCAAAGAAGCATTGGTCAGACAAATCGCTTTCGTCAATGTCGGAGAAATATCTTCCGCTGCCAAAGTATATCCACAGATTTCCTTGGTCATCCATCGTAGCGCCGCCGCCGGAAGTTATCGGACCGGGAACATCCATAAATGTGGACATCGTCCAATCTGCGAGGTTATCACTCTCGTATGTCAACACCTTGTATATTTTCCCATGCCATGAACTGTCGAACCAGTAGGATTCTCCGATATATATTACATCGACATTTCCGTCCATATCAACATCGACAGGCATAGCATCGGCGAAATGGGCGTCGCTGGAACCATAGAACTTTTCATTTTCATCTACATCTGCGACATTTGCCGCATAAAGAACACTTTGCTGCGAACTGCTGCCGCCGAGTGATGTCGGTCCCGAGCCAGCGATGAGAAACCATTTACTACCGACTTTCGCTACTGCTGGATAACAGGTTGTGAATGCCAAATTGGTGTCGTTCTTTTCCCACATAAATTCGATGTGGTCGGGGTCGGTTACATCGAGCGCCATATAAGCAGAACGATATGTGTAAAAACCCGGAATGGTATATTCCGACCCTCCAAAACGCATCCCGCAGACGAGCGCTGTTCCCCAGCCGTTCGGGTGTTTCGCATCGTCCGCGAATATTTTCGCATCGAATACTTTCGGTTTCAAATCGACATAATAGACATGGCAGTAATCATTGCTCGCGAGCCACTGTAAATGTGGCAGCAAATCGAATGGAATAATCGCTTCAAGCTCTCTGCCAAGGTCTTTGCCCATATCGTCGAGATAACCTCTATCTAATGTCTCTCCTGTTTCGTGATACCTGCCGGCATTGAAAACATGCAGCATTCCGTCGTTTGCGCCAACATATACCACGCCTCGTCTATTTGCATATTGCTGGAAAAAGTCTCTATACGAGGCATCGTTGTATATCAAGTCGTATCTGTCAGCAGGAGCACCGACATAAGTCGGAGTGGAATTTACTATGTCGGACAGTTTCCATACATTTTCACCAGCGGTTCTGTCTCGCCAGGATATATTGCTCGTATAGTCTATCCCGCGAATATATTGAATTAGACTTTCCGCCTGTGCTGGTATGTCACTAAAATCGAGATGCGGCATAATTCGAGGAGTATGTGCGGCTCCCTTCTTAAAATCGATTAGTTCGAATCCGGGACCGCTCACTTCGGGAACGACTACTTTAATCTTTCTATCATGTTCGTCCATATTCCAAAGTTCCGTTCCCGCTCTCCAAACGGACAATATATCGTTCACTCCCACTTCGTCGTCGAGCACATCTTCTTTGCAGTCTCCATCAGTATCTTCCCATCGCTGCACGACAGTCTGACCGAGTGTATCGTTGAAATAAATATGAAGGATTCTATCAGCATCGAGATTGAGATGCCCGTTTTGGTCGGTATCTTCGCGGAGATTACCGAGTTGGTCTATCCACAGTGCATGGAATGCGCCGACCCATGTGAGTTCGCTGCCCTCAAGAGTTCGTTTTGGCGAGAAATATGCTTGGAATACATTTCCTTCGCCCTTATCGCTTGTCGATACGACGGACACAGCAGCGGCAGCAGATGTCTGGTGCATTATATCGATAAATATCGATGTTAGTGCATCTTTCAACTGGTATCCGTTTTCAGCGCCATAGTATCCATCGGGTTCGCCATCGTCATCGGCATCCCATTCCGATGTAACATCGGGGATATCGTTGTCATTGCCGTCCTTGAATGCGCCATTTTTCGCAGCACGCTGCAAAATCCCGACCGCATCTTCCGATTGTCCGAAACAATACACCGTATATAATGTAATATTTTGCTCGCCTTCGAAATCTGCGGGTCGAAGGTCGGTCGTGTGCGCCCACAGTGCGACATCGTCTAGATAATCGGAACCATCTTCGTTCCAGGGATATTCACTCGGATCTGCTCCAGATGGAATCGGGTCGTCGCCATCGTTATCGTAATCACGATAGGTGGATGGAATATTTCTGTCCTTTGTGCTTTCGCCATCGGTAATCAAAATAACATAATTACTCTGGCACCAGTTCTGGATGGGGTCGTGAGCTGCGTAGTTGTCGTTGTTATAATAACTACTCTGCGCGCCAAAATATCGGGTGGCTTCGTAAAAAGATTCCGCAAGCGGTGTCCATGTATCGCAGCCGATATTCTCGATATCGGCTACCATCGTTGCTTGCGGTCCGCCAATCCAGTGAGCAATGTATCCTCCCTCGCTTTCGTTAAAATGTTCGATGCCGTATCGCACCCTGTCGTAAGTTTCCTGAACAAAACCTGTTACTTCTACAGGTCCTTCTATCTGCTTCTTCACTTTCCACATATAATCATAACTGCCTCCGGAATTGCACCCCGAGCGTTTGTAAGCATACATATATTGGTCATAATAGACCTTAAATTTCCATCTGCATCCGTCATCGCACCACCAATATTTATAGAAGTATCTATTTTGAGCGGGGTCCTCCCATATTAGCGTCTTTCTGCCCGAAAACTGTCGCGATGCACACTTTCCGCCCACGAGCACTTGCCTTGCGATATCTATCCTTCTCGACATCATCCAATTGAGGAAATTACCCGAGAAACGCATATTTGCCGGGTCGGCTGTGCCTTGCCAGTCGTGAATTACCTCAAACCTATCCGTGCCATATTGATAATAACTATCGGGGTCGGCGTAGCCATAGTATCGTCGAGTTTGGGTATAACTTCCATAGTCGTACACCGATGGATTGGATGAGTTCAAATCGACATAGGCGGGCCAATTCATCGAGCCGGAATTATCCATAATGATAAGCACATTTGGCGGGACGCTTTCGGATAGAAACGGCGGCACGGCACAGGGCATTGTCTCATTAGAACTCGGGGTAGGTGCTGCTTCAGAATGACAGGCAGCATCATACCAGTAACAGCCATAATCATCGCAGTCTGATTGCCCAGTGAGCGCTTCGCAACTGGGCGACTGGTCATGGCAAGCGCCATTCCACCAATAGCAGCCATTGTCGTTGCAATCGTCTTTCGATGTGATATCTTCGCAACTCAGTGGGTCGCAGTGGCAGCTGCCACTATACCAGTAATATCCATATCGCTCGCAGTCGCTCTGGTTGTTCGGCTGCGTGCAGGATGGCGGATATGTATGACAACTCGTATTCCACCAGTAGCAACCGTGACTTTCGCAATTTCCTTGAGTCGACCGCCACCAGCATGGCCATCTCCATCCCCACGCATTTGCGCTGCTTGGGGACAGCAAAATTGCCAAAGCAATCAAATACCCCCCGAGAAGCGCAAGAAATAAAAACTTTTTTATCCTATACATAAT
>JALTEE010000001.1 GCA_027007865.1 bacterium | reverse complement strand
GCTCGATGTAGGTTCCATTGCCGAAGGAAGTTTTTTTATCGCTCCAAGACCATTTGGGAAAAATACATTTTCGCTTGCGGGCTCCTATCTATTTCAGGATATTTTTACGCAGATGAAATTTTCTCTATCTGCTGGCAGACGTTTTATGCGCTTCAAAAATAATCTCGGCTTTTTATCATTTGCTCTGTCTGGTGATTTATATCGCGTCGGTTACAATTTGAACAGCGCTGTGTATGATACTCTTCACGGGGATAACCCTGTCGACCCATTGTTTAGACAGTTTGGTGAAAGCAAAATGGCGTTCGGTGCAAGTGTTAGCGCATTTGCAAAGTATAATAAAGCCACATTCGGGCTCAAAGTCAGTGATATAAACGAACCGAGCATTTCGCTAAATGGCAGCCTTGCCGGGAAACTTCCTCGTAGGATGTGCACTGGATTTGCATATACATACAAAGATTTTCTGCTGGGTGCGCTCGATTTGGATATGCCACTGCGTTCCGCAACACTGCAAGACCCGATTAAACTTGCGTTTGGCGTTGAAGGGAAATTGTTTGAAAATAGACTTTTCTTACGAGCGGGCTATGATATGGGTATCGGTGAAGGTGCGACAGGCACGGTCAATTTCGGTCTCGGATTTCGCAGTATGACGAAACACAATTTCGGGTTTGACTATGCAATCGTTTTGCCAACAGCGCACATCGCAGGACATCCACACCATAAATTCGGTGTATATTACGGGCTTCCAATACCGCCAGTGCAAAACATTGACCTCGTCGTGTATAAAGACAGTTTAAAATCCGTTCCAAAAATTATGCATCCAGATTCGGCAGGATTGGTTCACTGTCTCATCGGAAATATTGGCGATGATGAAGCAAAGAATTTCTGGATAAGAGCATATTACATTGATGAGGATAGTAACTATGGGCTCATCGCTGCGAAAAAGATAAGTTCACTTTCCGCAAACAAGAATATGGATATAGATTTTTCGTGGACACCACAGAAAAAAGGATATTACGATGTCTATGTTTCCGCAAACGACCTCGAAACCAAGAGTGCGGTGAGAAAACCCGGAGAACTTCCCGAAATAAATGGTTCAAATAATATTGCTCATACAGAAGTTGCTGTATTCAATCCACCGGGTATGGCTGAAAATCCACAATTGCTGAAAAATGAATTGAAATTGAACGAAATTAACTATATCCGCGAAGAAGTCCCGATGGTGCCGTTCATTTTCTTCGGGGATGCCGATTCTGTAGTGCCTGTCCGATTCGATGTGGTATTAGACGAAATTGCAAAGCGCATAAAGCAGAATCCCAATGTTGCCATAAGAATAAAGGGTTTTGTGGATAGTCCATCCGAGGGGGGAGAAGTCGGTAACCTTGCGGATTTATCTCTTGCTCGTGCTAATGCGGTTAAAAAGGCGCTTATTTCGAGGGGCGTTTCCGAAAATCAAGTTATGGTTGTTCCAACCGACAAATATGATTATACACAGCCTCGTGCGGGGAAAAAGCATAGAAGGCGCACATCTGCTTGGGAGGAGAAAATTGCGCAGGAAAATCGCCGTGCGGAAATGGAAACCCAGATAATCGGTTTCCCCGATAGCATTTTAATATGTTGTGTGAATTATGTTGTAGGTGCAGTCGAAATTCCCCCAGAAGGAAAACTCGAAGTCGAGAATTCTATTAGACTCACAAAAAGCTTGCTCGAAAAAAATAAAGATATTGTTATTCTTTTTCACGGAATGAGTTCACCCGAAGATGGAGCAAATTGGGAGCACTCATTCGATAGGGCTGTCAGAGTTAGGAACTATGCGGGAAGTCTCGTTTCGCCAAAACTTGCGAAGAAAATGATGGTTTTTGCATCTGCGCCCGATTCTGCCGATATGGTGAGTATTATTATGAGCGGTGATGCTGTTATATATCGCCCACGAAGTTCGACGAAAGCCGCACAGGGTTTCCAGGTTGCAGCAAGAGAAAGAAATGCAGTCGAGTTGAATGGCTTTTATTCTGATGCGGGGATAGATTCATATTATGTTGCAATAGTAGATGATATAGGTATGGAGTTTAGATTGCTCGCCGCAGGAAAGGGGAACCCGCCGGCATCGATACCGTGGGATTGGCTCGGAAACGATGGTGAACCGCCCGAACCGGGTAAAAATTATCATGCATATATTTACCTCAAAGATAAAGTCGGTCAAAGTTTTGAGGCAAATTCAAAACCTGTATGGGTTAATGTTACGCAAACGGAGAAACGGCAGGAACTTGTTATGGTGAACTTCGCTTTTGGCGGGACATTTCCACAATCGCCATATCTCGAGGGAAGAATGGAACGCATTGCATCGGACTTTATTGAAAAGGCTGTTCAGCGAAAATCTGTATTCAAAGTAATTGTCGGTGGGCATACAGACATTATCGGCAGTCCGGTGGTAAATCAGCGCCTCAGCCTTGACCGAGCAAAACGAGAATATAGAAACATCAGGAGAATGCTGATGTCGCTTTTAAAAGTTAAAAATGATAAGGAATTAGATAGATGGCTCGCAGACCAAAAGGTGAGTATTGAGGTTAAAGGATATGGTTTCACGAAGCCTTATGTTGTGCGTGTTTGGGAGCGCGGATATTTCAGAAACTTCACTGTGGGAGACAATGAATATCCCGAAGGAAGATTTATCAATAGGAGAGTATCACTCGAATACAATATTATAAAACGGTATTGATGAGAAAAATATATTACATATTGCTCCTAGGGGTTCTATTGTCGTCGGCATTCGCAATAACTGTTCCATACAGAGGAAAAATCTATTTAAACGAACCTGTGATTCATTGGGAGAACGGTTATTATTTTTCCGCTTCCTTTTCAAAACCTATGCTGGGAGTCGGGGACCAATTATATTCTGCATCGTTGTCATTTTTTATTCCACAAGGATTATTTTGTTATGGTTCGTTTGGGCTGTCGATTTCACATATAGGTAATGCATACAGCAATTTTCAACGACTAGCAGTATTTGTTAAATCTCCAAAATTGCTTGCTGGAAGTGTCGCACTATCAGGTTGGATAAGTCCCGGTCTTGAACGCGCTGCTTATTCGATGGAAAATTTCTATCGTTTCGATAGTTCTGACCCAGTGTTTACATCTGGCACAAATAAGTTTGCGCCTTTTATCGATGGCGGTTTCGCTGCGCAGAGTGATATTGCAATTTTGTCGATATGGGGCAAAAATATTCTGCCGCCTAATATTTCCATCAGCGGAAATAATAATGGTGCAGAACCTCTGGGTGTCGAAGGATATGTTGCTGCAAAATTATATCCAAATGTTATTCCTTGGCTCGGTGCGGAATACGATGGCGTTTCCCAAAAAGTGCTGCCGACAATCGGTATCACATATCGTTATGACGGCTGGAATTTTTCCAGCGGCTATCGAGAGAGCGGTGCATGGCTGTCTATTACGGCACCGATTGTTCAACAGCGGTTCTGGTCGAACTATGATATGGGCTATCATCTTGCATCGGCAGAAGTCGCTGGTGCTGCTATGACATCGCACAGAATTGGTATCGAGGCAGTGTTGCCAAAGCCGCGACGAAGATTGCCAAGATTGCCAAACTTTGTTATCGAGCCGGGAGAACTACCAGACATCTGGTCGAAAGATACTGTTCATCTCAGCGTGGCTGTTATAAATCGCTCGAATGTAAAATCCGATTCGACAAATGTATCTTTTTTTGCGATAAGTTCCAACGAGACGCTTGCAATCGGTGTTGCAAAGGTTCCGCCGCTGAATCCGGGAGAAGAACATCTCGCGAGTTATGTATGGGTTCCGCCTTATCTCGGCACATTTAATTTTATATTTACTGCTGATGACGATGGAACACACTTTCCTGGCATAAGTGGGCGTATTAACGAAACGAACGAGGGAGATAACAGATACGAGCATGAATTTCTCGTTTTCGGAGATATGAAAGCAACGGTATCTCCACTGATACAAGTGCTGACAATACCGAGTATTACTTATATTCGCGAAGAACAACCCATCGTGCCATTGGTTTTTTTTAAACCTAAGTCCGCAGAAATTTTATCCAAATATGATTCGACATTGGCTATAATTGCTAAGCGAATGATAATGAACCCCGATGTTGTTTTAGAACTGCGGGCATATATAGACCCCGAGACAGATGGAGATTCGGCTCGACTTGTTTCTGCGAGAGCGAAAATGGTCAAAGAGCGACTCGTGAAATTAGGAACTCCACCATCTTCTGTAATAATAATTCCCCCCGATAAATATAATTATAAAAAGCCTCGAATTTCTTCGAGCAGAAAAAATATTCCAGTGCGGGATAAGGTTATGGTTGAAGAGGAGAACCGCCGAGTCGAGATGCTTGCCCGATTTGAGGGAATACGGCATCTCGTATATGAATTTCCGCTAAATCCTTCCGCACAAGAAATTCCGCAGAATGATAGGGCAGTGCTGGATACGGTAGCGGATAAACTCGCAGGTGTTCTATGCTCCGACCACAGTGCCATAATTTTAATAGAAGGAATTACTCCCCGAGACAGCGACCCGGTGGGAT